>NZ_JANKAF010000012.1:0-115210 GCF_024622765.1 Clostridium mucosae
TACTCACCCGTCCGCCGCTAGATTCGTTCCCGAAGGAACTCCTCTCGCTCGACTTGCATGTGTTAGGCACGCCGCCAGCGTTCGTCCTGAGCCAGGATCAAACTCTCAATAAAAAGTTTAATCTCTTCGCTCAAATTACTTTGAGTCTTAATTTTAAGACGTCTAAAAGAATTGCTGGTTTATTTTACTTAACTTATTTTCTGTTCAATTTTCAAAGACCATTTTCTTCATCGCCCTCAAGCGACTTACTTATCTTATCACTTATTTACTTTATTGTCAACAACATTTTTTAACTTTCTTTCAAGTTGTTTTGTTGAAATCAATTCGTTCACAAGGGACGAGTTACATAATATCATGTTAGCCTCCCCCAGCACCAATGAAATTACCTTATATATTTAAATTATATTTATTTTTATTTGTTTATCTCATATTTTCTTCGTATTTCAATTATTGACACACCAGGATAAGTTAATTATATATTTCATATGTTAATACTATATATATAATTATATATTCTGTTTTTTTATTCTATAATTACCTATATAACCTTTTCTAGCATTTTAATTTTATAGTTAATATATGTATATGATTAAATTACTACTATAAATAATTAAAACTAGAAATATATTAGAGAGTTAATTTACCTTTTAAATAAAATAGCTAAGCTTAGTTTCTATATCATTGAAGGAATGTATTTATTATTTAAAGAAAAATAGAAGGTACACTTTCATATACCTTCTACTTTCATTTATTTATTTTTATTATCTTTTTAATTCAGCTTTTATTGCATCAGCAACAAATTGTACATTTGTTCCAACTATTACTTGGATGTTTCCTTTTCCTGGTCTTATAACACCTCTAGCTCCTAAAGCTGTTAAGTTTTTATCCTTAATTATAGCGTTATCTTTAACACCAAGTCTTAATCTAGTAACACAGTTGTCTACTGATACTATATTTTGTCTTCCACCTAAAGCTTCAATATATGCTTTAGCTAATTCATTCATATCTCCACTAACTGCTACATTTTCACTTAATTCATCATCATCATCTTCTCTACCTGGAGTCTTTAAGTTGAATTTAGTGATTACAAATCTAAATACTACGTAGTAGATAATTGCAAATACTAAACCAATTGGTATTAAAAGAAGTGGATTTTCAGCCATTGGTGCTTTAAAGCTTAAGATCCAGTCAACAAATCCAGCACTGAAGTTAAATCCAGCTCTTACTGGTAATAATGTACAAACTATAGCTGAAATACCTGTTAAACCAGCATGTACAACATATAAAGCTGGTGCTAAGAACATGAATGCGAATTCTAATGGTTCTGTAACTCCTGTAAAGAATGAAGATAATGCAGCTGCTAATAATAATCCATATACAGCTTTCTTCTTATTATCTTTAGCAGTATGATACATAGCTAAAGCTCCTGCTGGTAAACCAAACATCATTACTGGGAAGAATCCAGTCATGTACATTCCAGTTACACCTTGAGTACCTGTTCCTGCCCAGAAGTTTCCGATATCGTTAATTCCTGCAACGTCAAACCAGAATACTGAGTTAAGTGCATGGTGAAGTCCTGTTGGTATTAACAATCTATTGAAGAATGCATATATACCTGATCCAACTGCTCCTGTAGAAACAATAGCTTTACCAAATGATACTAGTGCATTATAAACTACTGGCCATACAAAGAATAATATAAGTGCCGCAACTAATGATGCTAAAGCTGTCATAATTGCAACTGATCTCTTACCACTGAAGAAACCTAAAGCATCAGGTAATTTAGTATTTTTAAATTTATTGTAACATGTTGCACCAATTAAACCTGCAACAATACCAACGAATTGAGTTTGAATTTTTGAGAATGCTGCTGGTACTTCTGCAACATCTATTCCCTTGAACATTCCAACAACTGCTGGGCTTAATAAAGTTGTAATCATAAGCCATGAAACTAAACCAGCAAGTCCTGCTGTACCATCATTATCATCTGACATTCCAACTGCTACACCAATTGCAAAAAGTATAGCCATATTATCAATTAGTGCACCACCAGCTTTTAATAAGAAAGCTGCAATAACACTGTTAGCACCCCAACCTGTTGGGTCAATCCAGTAACCAATACCCATTAATATACTTGCAACAGGTAATGCCGCTACTGGAAGCATTAAAGATTTTCCTAGTCTTTGAAGATACTTCATCATAATAATAAATCCTCCTTAAATTTTTTATATACAAATTTAAGCGGCTGTATAATATAATTCCTGGCAAGAAATAAAAAAAGCCGAAAAGGATATTATAGATATATAAATCCTCTTCGGCTCATGCTCAACTAATTGATAACACGCCTAAATTCGTACACATATTTTATTTACAATGTAATTGTACCATCTGTTGTTATTGTTTTCAATAGTTTTTTTCATCATTTTTTTGACGTTTTTCTATCATTTTCTTAAGATTTCATTAATTATATTAAATATGCTCATATTTGCTAACGATTTCAGTTATTTTTTTTAATTTAGTTTATTGACAACTATTAGCAACTATATATATAATCATACTAGACGTGTTACTGTTTAATCAGGCATGAGTCCATTAATATTTGGAGGACTTATGCCTTTTGTTTTAAAAATTTTGTATATAATATTTATGTATTTATTATGATATATTTAAGAATACTATAAATATTAATTTATATACTCATCAAAATATGCAGTAGAAAGGATGTGGGTTCCTGATTATTCAGGAAATACTATGTTTAATTTTATCAAGAATTTATTTAAATCAGATTCAAACAATGAAAAGGCTGTAGTTAATCCTAACGCACTTGTTGCTCCTGTTTCTGGTAAGATTATTCCTTTATCAGAAGTTCCAGACCCAGTTTTCGCTGAAAAACTAGCTGGAGACGGAATGGCTATAGTAGCTGATGGAGATACTATTGTTGCTCCTGCTGATGGAGAAGTTACTCTTATCTTTAAAACTAAGCATGCATTTGCTATGACTTTAGAAAATGGATTAGAGTTACTAGTTCACATAGGATTAGAAACAGTTTCTCTTGATGGAGAAGGTTTTGAACAATTAGTAGAACAAGGTACAAAAGTTAAAGCTGGTACACCATTAATTAAGATAGACAGAGAATTAATCTTAAGCAAAGGATTATCTCTTGCTACACCAGTTCTAATAACTAACGTTGATGCAACTAAGTCAATTACCCCAGTTGAAAATGGAGATGCTGTTGCAGGTAAAACTGTAGTTGTTAACTTCGAAGTATAATAACTTTTTATAAAATAAAAATCAGCCATACTTTATAATGGCTGATTTTTATTTTACAATTGAAACTCTAAATCTTTCTATATGCATTGCTAAATATGCAACTTCATCTTCTGATAAATATTTGATTTCTAAAATTCTACAGATTATCTTTTTTGTCTCTTCTGCAATTTGATATGAAACTCCATACTTTTCTTTTATAATATCAATCAAATCATTTTTTATAGGTGTATTAGTAATTATTCTTTCTATCGCAAATCTTATATGAGTTAAGAACCTTGCATAATCTAAAGACTTTCTATCTATTTCTATGTTTAATCTATCTTCAACATGCTCAACTACTGAATTACTTAAAAAACTATATTTTATAGTATTAGATAGCTTTCCATTATTCCTTGCTGAATGAATATGTAAAGCAACAAATCCTTTTTCCCCTTCAGGGATATCTAATTTTAACTCCTCACTTATTCTGTTTGCCAATCTATTAGCCATTTCAAACTCTTTATTATATAAGGTTTCAATTTCTACTAAGAAAGGATTTTGTATCTCTTCATTATCTCCTAGTCTTTTTATTGCATAAAATAAATGATCTACTAACCCTATATGAATATTCTCATTAAGATCCTCTCCTAATTCATCAGTTATTTCAGCAATTACTTCTTCAACTAATGCAATTAATTTTGTATCTACTCTATTTAAAATTTCTTTAAAATTTCTTTGATTTTCCTTATCCTCAATTATAAATACCTTTTCAACAGAAGTACCCTTTTTTATAATGTCTCCAGTTTTTTTGCCAAATCCTATTCCTTTTTGAAAAAGGATTTTTTCTTTGCCTTTTTCTCTTACAAGTAGTATGTTATTATTAAAAGATTTTACTACAGTTGTATTCCTATTTAATATAATCTCTTTCATAAACACCTTCCTCTTATCCTATATAATAATTAATATTATTTTTCTAATATCTTAAAAAATGTTATGTGATCCTTCCATGAGCCATTTATAAATAAATACTTTTCATTTAATCCAATTTCTTCAAATCCACACCCATTAAGTACAGACTTTGATTTTTCATTATCTGTTAATACAGATGCTTCTAACCTATGCAACTCTAGCTCATCTCTTGCATAATCTATAACTAATCTTAAGGCTTCTTTCATATACCCTCTACCTTGAAAGTCCTTATCCATAGAGTACCCTACTATTCCATTTTTAAAAACTCCATAAACTATATTAGATATCTTAATCTTACCAATTAACTTTTCATCTTTATATATTCCAAAGTCTACTCCAGTACCACTCATTAAATGTTTATAACTTTCTAATAAAATATCTCTTTGAGCCTCATAAGTATAGAAATTATTATCTCTGCTTGGCTCAAAATTACTTAAATGGTCTTTATTTCTTATGTTATAGTCTAATAAGTCTTCTGCACAATCAGGAGTTAAATTTTTTACAGTTACATTCTCACCAACTAAGTTAATTAAGAAACTTCTTTGAGTATTGTTGTACTCATTTCTATTAATTCCAAAGCTTAATTCATCTAAAAATACTCCATTAGAAAAAAGATTCTCAGTAAATATTCCTTCTAATGTAAATCCTAAATCTAAAAATACCTTATAAGCAATGTTTTCATCTACTAAAACATTAGCCTTATATATATTTGTATCTTTAAATATCGCTCTTAATATGCTCTGTACGGTTTCTTTTAATAAATCGTATTTATTTTCTTTGTAAAACTTTAGTTTAACGGTACATTTCTTATTATCTTTATCTAGTTCTACTATAGTAAATCTGCCTATAAATATATTATTTTTATCTTTTATAATATAATCACTAAATGTCCCTTTTACTAAATCTATACTTATTCCTCTGTTTTCGCTCATAACAAAATCTCCTAAGTTGCATATATATCTACCAATAATTATATTATAACGATAAACGTACCTTATGCACAATATATTATATTCGACTAATTAATCAATATTCTAAGTTAATTTAATGTTCATTATTATAATGAAACTATCATATAATTAATTACTATTAATAATCTTAGGAGTTTATATGCTTGTTTTAAAGCTTTTTAAAAGAAATAGAAATAATAATTTCAAAAAAGTTCTTAAATTTTTTCTAATATTATCATTAACCTTACTAGCCTGGAAATTCTTTTTAGGATATAGAGCTGAAGCTAATAATTTAAAACATTCAACTATTGATAATATAAAAGTAATTTCAGAAGAAAGTTTAGTTAATGAAATTAAAAATGTAAATAAGATAATTCCTCTAGAAGTAGAGCTTTCAAAAACGGTAACAATAGATAAAAGCTGGGGCGATCTTGAAATATTAAAAAAATATAAAAGAATAAGATTTTTTGCTAACTGCTCATATTCTATCGATTTATCTCAAATTACTACTGACGATATAGACATTGATGATAAAAATAGAGAACTAAGCTTAACTTTAGCAAAACCTGAAATTTTTAGTATTAATATTAATAGAGAGAAAACAGAATATGAAGAATCATCTAATGGCTTACTCAGATTTGGAGAAATAAAATTAACTTCTGAAGAGTTCGATTTAATTCAAGAAGAAGTTCATAAAGGCTTTGAAGAAACCATGAAAAGTGTTGAAATATATAATAAGGTTATATCTAATACTAAAGTTTCTTTAGAAAAACTATTAGATCAAATAACAGAAGATAAAATTAGCATCAATATATCTTTTAAATAAATATGGTTTATTTTCTTTATAGATGTATAATATATTTAAATAATTTATACAATTGATTTATAAAGGAGTGATAAAATGAAAAAAATAGTTTTAGCTGGTGGATGCTTCTGGGGAGTAGAAGAATTTCTATCTAGATTAAATGGTGTAATATCAACAGAAGTAGGATATGCAAATGGAAGAACTGAGAATCCAACCTATGAAGATGTATGCTATAAAAATACTTATTTTGCTGAAGCTTGTTTAGTTGAATATGATGAAAATAAAACATCATTAAAATATATATTAAATGAATATTGGTCAATAATTGATCCTACAGTATTGAATAGACAAGGCCCAGACGTTGGAAGTCAATATAGAACAGGTATATATTATTTAAATGAAGATGACTTAAATATAATTCTTACAAGTAAAGAAGAAGAACAAAATAAATACGATAAAAAAATTGTTACAGAAGTAAAACCATTAATTAATTACTATAAAGCTGAAGAATATCACCAAAAATACTTAAAGAAAAATCCAAATGGATATTGTCATATAAAATTATAATTAAAATTTATCAAAAAATAAAAAACTCAGACATAGTTGAGTTTTTTATTTTTTAAGTTTATATAAGCTTTAATTTAAGAAAAATATCTTTTTTTAAATCTTTCACCGTATTATTCTTTTATCATTATTTTATTATATTTGCTCTCATCTTATCTGTAGCCTCTTGTAATGCTGTTTGCCAGTCCTTCACTGTCTTATCTCCAGTCATTACTGAATCAACTGTACCAACATATATATCAGAATATGTTAATCCTTCTACTGGTTCAGTTGCAGCAAAAACTCCAAGTAAAGCTTTAGCTCCATTTTCATAAATCTTCAATAAATCAACTTGTAATGGCTCTAAATATTCTGAAGAAAGTTCTGTATAATTATTAACAGGAACAACGCCCTTAGCATTTTCTGCTATAACCTTAACTGCTTCATCACTATAAAGGTAAGCCATAAATTCTTCTGCTAATTCTTTATTTTCAGCATCTTTTGGAATATACATTTGTTCTATAAAACTTACAGAATATTGGTCTCCACCATCCTTAAATGCAGGATAAGCCATAAATCCCCATTCAAAACCATCTGCTCTTGGAGCGTCTGCCATTTCTCCTGGTAACCAAGTTCCATTTGGTATAAATAACGCTTTGTTATCTAGAACTAATTGTTGATTATTCTTAAAGCTTTGATTATTAGCATTTGCTACAACTGTTGGCTCTAAGTAATCCTTAAGCTTTCCTATTGCCTCTAATGCTTTAGTTGCTGGTTCAGAAGTCCAGAAGCCTTCTTTATAATTCATTGCATCTTTAAATGCTTCTTCACCACCTGCTGCTGCAATCATTGGTGGAATCATACAATCTAAGTAACCAGCAGTTGGATATGACCATAATGATATTCCATCAGCCTTTGCCTTATCCCCTAAAGCAAACATTTGATCCCAAGTCTTTGGAAGCTCATATCCTTTTTCCTTGAATAACGTTTTATTATAGAATAACCCTGTTGGACTATAGAACAATGGTAATAAATAAGTTTTTCCATCTCCATATGGATTTGTAGCATAACTATCAGTAAAGCCTGGTAATAACTTGTCCTTTACAGTTACATCTTCTCCTGGAACTTTCATATTTAGCACATTTGATAAATCATTTATTCCTTGTTCTTTAATAAATGTTTCAGTTAGTGCATCAGGTCTTCCAGTTGCTAAATATATAAAGTCAGGAACATTTCCTGCTTGAATTTGAGGACGAATAACTTCTTCTATATTAGAAGCAACTGTTAACTCAACAGTTACACCTTCATGTGATTTTTCAAAGTTATCTTTAAGTTTTTCCCAATAAACTTTTCCATATCCCCCTTCGAAAGCAGCAATCTTTAATGTTTTTGTTTTATCAGCAGACGCTCCTGTGCTATCTCCATTTCCTCCACATCCAGTTAAGCTTGTCATTACCATAAGTGAGCTTAATAATAAGGCTAATGTCCTCTTTTTCATTACATTTCCTCCCTTTTCCCCTTAATATATGCCATTAATAATTTATGCTTTAATTTTATTACTTTGTAAACGTTATTTATATAATATTTTTGCTTATTATTTTATATATATTGCTTATATTATCAAGATTGTTTTATTGATACTTTTTATTATAGATGTATAGCTCTCCTATAACACCTGCCATACCTATAAACATAAACAATAATCCTAAATACCCATTAATAGAATTACCTTTAATAACTAAAAACATCGATAGAAAAAATATTACAGTTAAAATTATATTTTTTATCATCTTGCTTCCTCCTCTAAGGACTTGATAAAAGCTCTAGTAAAAATTAATCCATATATAATTTGCACTAAATTAATCTTACTTTATATCTATCCATTTAATTTCTGTAGGATTTAATTCCATAACAATTAAATTACCTTCACCATCATAAATATTAGATACTTGCTTTTCGTTAGAATTATTTATAACTGCGTATCTATTTGATTCTAAATAAGCTGATACCTCACAATAAGGATTATCTGAATACCACATCTTCATTTTCTTTTCCTTATTTGCAGCATAATAACAAGCTCTTGTTAAAATACGTGTATTTTGAATTGAATATGGTAGTCCTGCTATATATACAGTTCTGCCTTTTCCATAGCCATTAGCAGCCATTAATAAATCACCATTGGTGTATTTTATTATTTCAGTTAATTCTTTTAATGCATATATATTCTTTTGACTTTCTCCAAAATTCAACTCTTCAAATATATCTTCTGTTATGAAATGCTTATCTAATTCCTTAATAAAGTATTTATCTGTACTTAATGAGAATCCTAATTCTTTATCTACTCCTAAAGCATCTGCAAGTTGGAAGTAATGTCCTCCATTTAATATAGCTGAAGGTTCTCCAATTCCTACAAATCCTCCACCGTTATAGATCCACGCTCTAATTTTAGTAACTACTTCTTCATCAATCCATTTTTCTCCACCGCTAAATGCAGTGCCTGCATCTCCAGCATTTATAATTACATCAATATCCTTTGGAATTCCCTTATTTTTTATATCATCAAAGCTTATAAAACTCACATCTACACTCATACCACTTAAGGCTTCTATAACTCCTAAATATGAATATATTTGTTTATACCATAAAGCATGTGCTACCATATGTGTTTGCCATGTACGTAATTTTCCCCAACAGTTAATAACTGCAACTTTTAATCCACAATACGGCTTATTTCCATTTATGGTTTCATATATTTCTCTAAATTCATTACATACACTTTCTATATAATCAACAAACTTAGGAAACTTATATGCAAGTGATAAATATCCACCATAACCTATTCTATCTACTGGCTTTCTCATTATTGCACGTCTAGCTGTTATCCAGTTTTCTCTAGCTTCTACAGTAGGATCATTTCCTTCATAAAATGTATCTGGGAAAAAATATGGTAGAAAACGTCCTTCAGTATATTTAACACCTGGAATATCTGCTATCATTCTAAGGGTAGCTCCACTACCGACTGAGCCAACTACTGCGTCTAATCCTATATTTTCAAAATATTTTCCATAAGGCTCCGTTCCTATCCAGTTATCTCCAAGGAACATCATTGCTTCTCTTCCGTGTTCATGAGTAATATCAACAAGTTTTTTTACATTATTAGCTACAAATTCTTGTTGAAAATCCATATAATCTAAAAACTTTTTAGTTGGAACTCTAAATGAACTATTATAATATCCTTGATCTATGATATCCTCTGGTCTTAGCTTATATCCTTTTACCTTTTCAAATTCTCTTAATGCCTCCGCACTCACACTTGAACTATATCCAAACCAATCAACATACTTTTCCTTAGCCCTATCATTAAATACCAATGTAAAGTGATAGAAAAATGTTGTAAATCTCACTACATCAGTTTCTGGATGCTCATCTAACCATTTATGCATTGCTTCAAAAATATACTTATTTGTCTTTGGATTTCTTGCATCAAATGGTATTTCATGAGGCTTATCCCCCCATTTGTTAGTTATGTGATTATACATTTGAGTAGGATCCCATATGCAATATGCTAAAAATGATACTGTATATTCATGCCACGCTTTTGTATCATTTATCATTACCTCTTGTGCTTCTTCGTTATATTCCCATTTATTTAAATCAACAACCTCTCCCGTTGTCCTATCAATTACTTCCCAAAACTCTTTAACATCATGATAAGAATCTGGTTTTACTTGCTGATCAAAATAACCTTCCATTATCTTTATTGTTAATGTTTCACTATTAGCTAAATGATGTTTGGTCATTAAATACGTTTGTTGTAATTCATACATATTTTGCTCTGCCCACTTATTATCACCACGTGTTACAAAATAAGTAGAATATATTTTTTCTGCTAGCCCCTTTATTTCTCTTGGTAGCTTAAATCCATCACAATCACGGATTGCGTCTGCCCCCCACTTTTCCGCTATTTCCATTGTCTCTTTTATAAAATTATCATCAGTTGGAATTGTAACTCTTCCTTTATTCATCTTTATCCTCCTCTATTATTCTTTTATTCCGCCTACTGTCATACCTTCTGTAAGCTTCTTTTGAACTAATATATATAAAATTATTGTTGGAATCATAACTATAACTAATCCAGCATATAAAGCGCCGTAATCAGTTGCTGTTTTTTGAACTTGCATTAAGTTTATTAATCCTAATGGCAATGTTTTAGCCTTATTAGGTAGCATAGTTAATGCAATTATATATTCATTCCAAAATGCTAGGAAATTAAATAATATAACTGTTATTATGCTAGGCTTGGCCATAGGCATTATAACGTGAATTAAAGTTTTTAAATTACTACAACCATCAACATAAGCAGCTTCTTCATATGCTCTAGGTAATGATTTAAAAAATGTCATAAGTAAGTGTATAGTGAAAGGTAATGCTGTTGATGCGTAAATAATACTAACAACTATTCTGCTATCTAAAAATACAGTCATACTGGCTGGTATTGCAAAAATATTCCTTACTAATTTTTCTCCATCTAGTACTAATAAAAATATAGGTACAACAATATAATTTACATTTATAAATAACCCTGCTGAAAATAGTAAATTTAATATCTTTCTACTTTTAAATTCAAATCTTGATAAAACATATGCTGCTGGTATTGATACAACTAATAAAATTACTAGAGCTAATCCAGTTACTATTACTGAATTTATAAAGTATTCACCCATATGGGCTTCTACAAACGCTTTACGAAAATTTTCAAAATAAAATCCTTTTGGCAATGCCCATGGATTACCATAAAACTCTGATTTATGCTTAAATGATGCTAATATTGCCCAACCTAAAGGAATTAATATGCTTAAAGCAAATACAGTTAAACATAAATAAGTAAAAATTTTCATTAATTTTTCTGTTGACGTCTTTTTATATGATTTTTCCATATTAATCCCTCCTTAAAACTCTATTACCTCTCTCTTTGTTGCTTTACTTATTACTAAAGATAATCCAAAAGAGAAAATAAATATTATTACTCCTATAGCCATTCCATATCCATATGATGAATTAGAATACGCTTGCTTGTACATATAACTTAGAAAAACTTCTGATGATCCATCTGGTCCTCCTGCAGTCATAACCTTTACAAATAGGAAACTTAAATTTATTGTACTAATTATGAAGAATGTTAAAGTAGTTCTTATAACATTCCAAATTAAAGGTAATGTTATTTGAAAAAATTGATTCCATCTTGAAGCTCCCTCTAAATCAGCTGCTTCATAAAGACTTTCTGGAATACTACTCATACTTGCCATATACATTACCATGTAATACCCTACCGCCTGCCATATCATTGCAAATGCTATACACCATATAACTACCCTTTGATCACCAAGCCACATTCTTTTTAAATTTTCTAACCCGAGTGAACTAAGACTTGCATTTATTATCCCTTTATCAGGATCTAGAATTGCTGAAAATATAGCTGATATAACTACAACTGATAATATATTAGGAAAATAAAAAATTACTCTGAAGAAGTTTTTGAATTTAGTATCTTTTCTAGTTAATACTGCGGCTGAAGCTATTGCTAAAATCATAGTTATACCCGTTACTATTACTAATAGAAATACTGTATTTTGAAATGCCTTAATAAAATTTACATCCTTAAATAATATTGTAAAGTTGTCCAATCCTACAAATTTCTTGTTATTTGATAATCCACCCCACTTAAATAATGACATCCAGAATACATTTATAGTTGGAACTATCATGAATAGTATAAAAAGTATTAGTGCTGGGATTACTGAAAATCCTATAAACACTTTATTTACAGTGCTTTTCTTATGCATTGTTCATAATTCCCCCCTCATTTTTTCTCTTTCTATACATTTATTCTATCTTCATGAAATCTTTTACACAATAATATTGTTGCTTACTTTTTTAGTGATATTGCTATCCACCAATATTATGTAATTATGTATATTGCGTTATAATAAAAAATAGATAAAATAGTAAATAGATTGGAGGTGTATTATGAGCAATACAAGATATTTAATAAATAAAAAGAATTATGATCCAAATTATGAACTAATTTATATAAGTAAATCAAAATTTGAAAACGACTGGCATAGCACAGCTCATTTTCATCCATTTACAGAAATATTTTTTATAACTGATGGAAAAGGAGCCTTTCATTTAGATGATTCCATTGTTGATGTTAATAAGTGGGATCTAATTATAATTAATCCTAACTGTTTACATACAGAAAAATCATCTTTGTCAGATTCCCCTTTAGAATACATTGTTCTCGGAATAGACAACCTATTACTAAACCTTCCCGAATCCTATAGCTTAACTAATAATGAGCAACAAATTAATCTTTATAGGATTATGAACTTTTCTAAAGATAAAGAATTAATACTTAGCCACTTTAACCAATTAATTAATGAAATAGAAAACAAAGAATTTAATTATGAACATGTATGTAAAAGTATCCTAACACTATTCATAACACATATCATACGCAGCACAGCTTCGCTACAATTCATTGAAGAATCCCAAGATAAACTAAACTTAGAATGTATAAAAATTAAAAACTATATTGATTCACACTATGCGCAAAATATAACTTTGGACTTTTTATCCGATTTATCTTATATGAATAAGTATCACTTAGTTCATACATTCACTAAGCAAATAGGGATTTCCCCTATAAACTATGTTATAAATAAACGGATACAAGAAGCAAAAAATCTACTAGCTACTACTGGCTATTCAATTAGAGATATTGCTTCCATAGTGGGCTTTGGGAACTCCTCTTACTTCAGCCAAATGTTTAAAAAAGTAACTGGAATTTCTCCAAAAAGCTATAGAGTAGAAAACTCAAAAGATAAAACTATTTAAAAATTAAGGAGTAAGATTCATTATAAAAAATAACAAATCTTACTCCTGATTTTTAAATATTTATTAATTAAATTTCACCTATAATAAATTTTATAACTTCTCCTCCAAGAATCATACCTACAACTGGAGGAACAAACGATATACTTCCTGGTATTTGTCTTTTAGTTGCACATTTTTTAGTACCACCTGTACAAACACAACCAGTCTTACAAGTAACTACATCTTCATCTTTTGGTCTTCTTGGCTTTTCTTCTGAATATACAACCTTAAGATTCCTTACTCCTTGTTTTCTTAGCTCGTATCTCATAACCTTAGCTAAAGGACAGACTTTCGTATCATATATATCAGCAACCTTAAACTGTGTTGGGTCAAGCTTATTTCCTGTTCCCATTGATGCAATTATATTAATATTTTTTTCATAGCAATACTTTGCTAAAGCTATTTTTGCTGATACAGTATCAATTGCATCTATTACGTAATCAACATCATCAGGAATTAATTCACCTAAATTTTCAGGAGTAACAAATACTTGATGAGTAATAACATTACACTTTCTATTAATAGTAAGTATTCTTTCCTTCATAACTTCAACTTTTACTTTGCTTATAGTTCCATATGTAGCATGTATTTGTCTATTTAAATTAGTTAAACAAACAGTGTCATCATCTACTAATATTAAGGTTCCAACTCCAGCTCTTGTTAATGCTTCAACAGCAAAGCTTCCTACTCCACCAACTCCAAATACCATTACTTTTGCATTTTTTAATTTTTCTAGTCCATCATTTCCTATAAGTAATTCTGTTCTAGATAATGGATGTTGTAACATTCACTTCTCTCCTTTTTATATCTTATGTATAATTTCACAAAAGAATAATTTTAATTTATATCTTATTTTAGACTATTATTTATTTATATACAATAATATTATTTTCCATATAATAAAAATAATATAGCTCAACATAATTATTAATAATAAAACTATTTGTTTTATTTAAACAAGTTTTATTATATGATAATATAAGTTATAAATTGCAAATCAATTTAATAGTGAAAAGTTAATATTGAAGAAGTAAAAAGTTTAGGATGTTTTTCTACGTAAAACTAAACTGTAGGCATAAAGCACTTTTTATTCAAAAATCCTATAAGGATTTTCTCCTTCACTTTTTCATTATTCACTCTTCCATTATTGACCATTTTGTTTACAAAATATATTTCAAGGAGGATAATTATGATTTTAGGAATTATAAGTGCAATGGCAGAAGAATTAGAATTACTTCTAAAGGATATGTCTATTGAAAAAGAAACTAAGAAAGCAAATATGACTTTTTATAAAGGGACTCTAGGCGATAAAAATATAATTGCAGTTGTTTGCGGTATTGGTAAAGTAAATGCTGCTATTTGTACTCAAATATTAATATCTGAATATGGAGTATCTTCTGTAATAAATGTTGGAGTTGCAGGTGGAATCGGTAAAGACATTTATCCTGGAGATGTTGTCGTTGGAACAGATTTAGTTCAACACGATATGGATACAACTGTATTTGGCAATCCTCATGGTCAAATTCCAAGATTAGATACTTTTTCTTTCAAATGTGATGATAAATTAGTTAAAGCTGCTTTAGCTGCATGTGAAGAAATTAAAGAAATCAACACCTTTTCTGGTAGAATAGTATCTGGAGATCAATTTATATCAAGTGTTGAAAAAATCCAATGGTTTGAAAAAGAGTTTAATGCAATATCTTGTGAAATGGAAGGTGCGAGTATTGCTCATGTATGCTATTTAAATAATATTCCATGTGTTGTTATTAGATCAATCTCTGATAATGCTAATAATGGAGCTCATATGGATTATGAAAAGTTTATTCCTATAGCAGTTAGAAATTCAACTAAAATACTAAGAAAAATGATTCAAAACCTTTAAAAAGGTTAAAAAATGTAATATTGCTTATTCCATCGCTTCGCTTCAAGTCAACGCAATATTACATTTTTAACCTAGAAACTAAATGTAATAATTCCTCATTCTTTTGAATTATACAAATGTAGTATTATAATTTTTTATATAGTTATAATATATTATTTTCTTTCATTTTTCAGTCACTTCGCTCCAAGTCGCAACACCATATTATTTTACCTATTCATACTGAATGTAATAACTTTTCTTCTAGTTTTTATTATTAAATGCGAAAAATTTCATAAATATAAATGTTATTGGTACACCAATAATGGCTGCTAATCCATATGCAATTAACTTATATATACCCATAATATTAAATACTATTAAAACTATTATATTTTGAATTATGAAATTAGGTATATATGATATAGTAAACTTAATAAATTTATTAAAGTTTAATTTTTCTTTAAATGTTACGTAACTATTTAATATATATGAAATTATTAATCCTGAAATATATCCACATATAAACGCTATATTTTCATTGAAAAAATTTGAATATATATAAGAAAAGATAACTCCATTAAAGGTATTAATTACTCCAATAATAACAAAAATTATAAATTCTTTCGAAAAAAATATATTCTTAAATTTGTTAATTAAATATTCCATAAACTATCTAACTCTTTCTTCAGTATTTATAATCTTATTTGCTATAATAAATCTTGGTCTTTGCTTAGTTTCATTGTATATTTTACCTATATATTCGCCAATTACGCCAAGTGATAGTAATTGTATTCCACCAATCATCCAAATTGAAATCGTTAATGATGTCCATCCATCTTGGGTATTTCCGAAAAATTTAACTATTAAAGAGTATATTAAAGCTATAAAGCTTAGTGCAGATATTGAAAATCCTAAGCCTGTAATTATTCTTATTGGTTTAATACTAAATGAAGTTATTCCATCCCAAGCAAATGCAAGCATCTTTTTAAAAGGATATTTTGATTCTCCTGCAAATCTTTCATGTCTTTCATATTCTACTACCGCATACTTATATCCTATTAAAGGAACTATTCCCCTTAAAAATAAGTTTACTTCCTTAAATTCACTTAACACCTCTAAAGCAACCCTACTCATTAATCTATAATCAGCATGATTATAAATTACTTCAACTCCAAGACCACTCATAAATTTATAAAACCCAAGAGCTGTTGTTCTTTTGAAAAAAGTATCTGTATTTCTAGAAGACCTTACACCATATACTACGTCATTCCCCTTATAATATTCCTCTACAAATTTATCTATTACTTCTATATCATCTTGTAAATCTGCATCTAACGATATTACTATATCTGCATATTCTTTAGCTGTCATAAGTCCAGCTAATAAGGCATTTTGATGCCCCTTATTTCTTGATAAATTTACTCCACTGAATATGGTATCTTCCCTATAAAGATCATTAATTATAGTCCATGTTTTATCCTTTGAACCATCATTTACAAATAATATTTTACTATCTCCAGATACTAAATTACTATTAATCATACTCTTAAGCTTATCTGATAACCTTTTTGCAGTTTCCTGTAAAACAGCCTCTTCATTGTAACAAGGAACTACTAAAAATAAAATTTCATTCATTACTAACCCTCCATAAAGTTCTTACTATCTCCCAAAGTAATTATTCTTGATAATTTTTTCCCCTATTTCATAAGATTTTAATAAGTGTTCCTTCTCTTCGTTACTTTTCACATTACCCTTAATCTCATTACCCTTTATAATTGTTGCATCTCTATTAGTATTTAATAAAATTCTTCCCATAGAATAATTTATGTACTTACTATCATCCACTCCAAGTAAATATAAAACGGTTGTTGGAATATCGACTTGTCCACCACTTACCTTTATAACATTAGGCTTCATGTCCTTTGAATACATAATTAGTGGTATTCTATTATCATACTCCTTCCACCAATTTCCATCATAATCTAAATCTTTTATATCATCGTTATAATATTTATGGACACCAGCATGATCCCCATATATTACAACCATCGTATTATCTAAAATTCCCTTTTTATCTAATTCATTAAAGAAGTTCTCTATTTGTTTATCCGTGTAAAGTACACTTTCAAAATAACCCCCAAGGTAACTCTCATCTATCTCTTTAGGTAAATCTAACTGTCTATACTTTTTATCAATATTAAACGGTCCATGATTAGATAAGGTTGGCGATTGGAAGAAAAACGGTCTATCTACATTCTCCAACTTATTTGATACTTGAGTTAAAAAACTTCTATCAGATAATCCATATCCTACAGTTTCTTCATATATGTAATCACCGATATCCCATAGGTTTTTAACTCCAAAGCTATTCTTATGAATTTCAGTCCAATTAAATTCTCCTATTTCCTCGGCATGAGATGATATTGTATTATATCCTTCTCCTTCTAATATTCTAGGCAATGAATTACTATATGTATCTTCACCATAATTTAATGCTGTTATCTTGTCTCCCAATGGATAAATTGATGTATTAACCATAAAGTCACAATCAATGCTGTTTCCAGCATTATTTTGTTCATATATATTAGAAAAATATAATCCTTCTCTTGAAAGCTTATTTAAAAAAGGTGATATTTCTTTTCCATTTACACTCTTATTTATCACAAAATTTTCTAAGGACTCAACTTGAATAAAAATTACATTCTTTCCTTTTTCACTTCCCTTATATTCATTTGGCTGTAACTCCTCCTTATTATCTGATATCCAACTTTCTATCTCTGTCTTCTCATCTATTGATAATGGATTCAATACTTTAGATAGAGTTCTATAAGATTCTATAAGATGGTATCCTATAGGACCTGATGCTCTTGCAGACATTAATGTACTCCATCTTTTTGTAAGGATTCTATTTTCCCATCCTCCAAGGCTTAAAATATCTATTAAGAAAAATGATATTACTAATGTAATAATTGCATAACTATTGGTTAATAAAAATTTTCTTACTCTTCTACTATCATTACCTATTGTTTTTTTAATGATTGCATAAATAATTATAAAAACAATATCTACTATAAATAATAAATCTATAGCTCTAAATTGATATAGAGATTCTCCTACAGGATTAAATGTACCTATATAAAACATATTTTTTAATCCTAGAAAGTCTCTATTTACTCTAAAGTACCATAAGTCCATAATTAATAAGAAGCTATATGATATATTAATGAAAATATAATAAATGAGTTGTTTATTCCCTTTAAATAAATATCCAAATGAATAAAACAATAAGATAAAAGCTAAATAGACAAAAATGAATTTAAAACTTATATTATTGATTTTAATTACATCTGCAGAACTTACTTCTATTAAAGCCATAAACAAAAGTGACTTAATTAGCATATCTATAATTGTTGCAAATCTAAACTTACTTATCTTAGAAAATGATAATTTTATATTATGCCCACGAATGTATTCAAAGATTCTATTCTTTATTTTGCTTATATCCATATTTAATTTGCTCCAATCCTATTGTTTAAAAATACTTTCTTCTTAATAAAATCCATGAGCTTAAATAAAATATAAACTAGGCATATAAACAATAGAACATCAAATACAAAGTTAAACAAATACAATTGTTTTGCAGTATCTGCCTGCCCATTACCTACATAGGGCATAGGAAATTGTATTGCTCCTATTAACATTAATCCCCATAATAGTACTATCTTATTTTTTATCTCTTCATTAGACTTATTTCTTAAGAAATTAATTATTGACACTATAAATATAGCTATAAAAACACTTATTATAAACCATAATTTTTTTGGTAACTTATCTTCTCTAAAATCAGACCAAGTTGTAAATCTATTAAGTTTTACAATTGGTTCTTCGCTGTCATATCTATATCCTTTTCCTAAAGATGTACTTGTAAAAAAGGCCTTCCCAGCAGTATACTCCATTCCTTCTATCAATCTTTTTGGGTGAGTTAAATAGAATTTGGCTAGTTTCCCGTTACTTATCTTACTATAAAACTCTTCTTCAGTAATTGGAGTTCTAGGAACATATTTTACATATTCACTAGCATCTAAATAAGCATGTTTTCCTGCCTCACAAGCCATATCTGGATTAAGTCCTAAATCAATTAAATCTTGCTGTGGAGTTTTTGATCCATTAAGAACTCCATAAAAAACAGAATTATACTGAGTATCCTTACTAATATTTTTATTTACAATATTTATTTGAATTGGATAGATTATTATTATAATTAAAAACACCATTAACCATTTTAATTTTTTAGGTTCTAAAACTTTTCTATTATCCCAAAGTACTTTAGCTAAAAGAATTATTATAAATGGTAATGTAGTTAATACTTGCATCTTAGATCCTAAGAACATAAATGCTGAAATATATAAAAGAAAGATTTTAAATCCTATTTTTTTATCATCCTTTTCACTATACTTACATCTAATATAGTATAAAAATGCTGCTAAAAATAACAATAATGTACTTAGCATCATTGGCTCCCCATATAAACTATTAAACCAAACTATATAATTTCCATCCATGAAGACAAAAGCACTTAATAAAGCTATAATACTCAACTTAAAGTTACTTTTTATATTAAAATTCTTTAATATAAGTGCTATTGAGGATATATAAATTATTGCATATGCAATTGCAAGATACTGAGTTCTAAAAACTCCTTGTCCTACTATCTTACAAATAAAATTTATAAAAATAATTAGATACCCCAAACTAGAACTAACTATCCCCACTAATATGGTATTGGCATTTATATTTATCTTATAATCAGTAACTATATACTGATAGAATCTTTTAAAATCAGGATTTCCTTTATCCGAATCTAGAAGTGATAATCCTGAAGAACTCATAACTCTATCAAAATCTCCTTGATCCGCTACTCCCATCTGAGGATATTTGAATAGTATATAAGATATTATTCCAATTGATAAGATAGCAAATATACCTAATATATATTTTGTATACTTATTTTGAATACTTTTTTGTATTTTCATCGATTTGTCCCCCCACCAATAAATTACATTTATTATATTATATCACTATTATTACTATATTTTATATATTTTTTTATTTTTAACTCATATAGTAAATTTTAATATATTTTATGATTTTTATATTAAAACAAATCTTAATGCCATAAAAAAAATATTAACTTACTATATTTATGTTATGTAAGTTAATATCTTATTTGTGATTATAATTATTTATTCATTATGTTTAAGCCATTGCTCTAATAGCAAATGGAATTCCATAGGATATAAAAGTCATTATTATTGTTGCTATCATTATTCCTATAAAAATTGATAGAGATGCTTTTTTAATATCAATTCCTAATAATGCTGCTATTAGTGCGCCCGTCCACGCACCAGTTCCTGGTAGAGGTATTCCTACAAATAATGCAAGCCCCCAAAATTCATACTTTTGAATCTGATCGCTTTTCGACATTGATTTTTCTTCTAATTTTTCAACTAAAGGTCTAAATAACTTAGTCTTTTTCATCCAATTAAATACTGGTGTAATGAAGAATAGAATAAATGGTATAGGAACTACATTTCCTATAACACATAAAACTATAGCCTTAAATACTCCTATCCCTAATAATGAAGCTGCAACTAAACCACCTCTTAACTCCAAAATTGGTACCATTGATATTATAAATGCTACAGCTTCCTTCGGCATAAAACTTAATGTGTTAGTAAACCAATTAATTAATGAATCTGTCATAATATGCTCCTTATACTATATTTTCTTTAAATCTTATTTATTAAAATGTAATTATTTGCATATATATAAGATTACATAATAAACCCATAGTATTCAAGTCCTTATTTTTTTAAATTCTTAAGCTTTGGATATAAGTTCTTATCTTCTTTATCTATTCTATTTTCTAATAGTCTTAATACCTTTTTACTTTCTATTAAAAACTTATCTTTATCATTTAATATCTTATTTTTAGTATTAAATTGATTTTTGAACTCCGTAAATATTACATGAATATTTCCCATTTCATCACTATATTCCTTAGATATATTTCTTAAATTACTATCATTACTGTTGATTAATTCTGGATATAAAAACTTGTCCTCTGTTTTCATATGAATATTTAGTTTTCCAGCAAGTGTATTTATATCCCAAACTAATTCATCTAAACTATCTTCAATATTTCTTAAATTCAAAGTACTATTAATTTTTTTAAATAATTTATTTATCTCTAAATGTTGTCTTTCTAGATTATCTATATTCATATACGTAACTCCTATCTTTAATTTCATGTATTTTTAACTTAGCTAAATTATAAATCAATTTCATTGTATTTTATGTGATTAGAGTCACAATTTTACTTATTATGAAAAACAACCTAATAATAAAAAATTGATAATAGAATAAGTCCTTTATAACCCATCCATATATAAATAGATATATAAATAGATATATAAATAAAAACATATACAAATAAGATGCATATGTTTCTATTTACTATATATTTATTTAAAATAATTTTTATATTAGAAAGATTTGAATATATCTTTTTTTGCACCACAAACTGGGCAGTTTTCTACATTATCTCCAATTTCAGTGAATCCACAAACCGGACATACATAGATAGTTTCATCGCTTATATCTTTTTGTTGCTTAGCCATATCTTGAGCATCTTTAAACATCTTCGCGTGGATTTTTTCTGCTTCTAAAGCATAATGAAAAGATCTTTGAGCATCAGTTTCATTTTGAAACTTTGCTGTTTCTAAATAAACAGGATACATTTGATCTATTTCATGTAATTCACCATCGATTGCACCTTGTAGGTTTTCAACTATATTTGTATGGCCAAATACAGCTCCAGCAGCAACTGTTTTATCTCCAACTTGTTCATTTAATACATTAAAATGATTCTTAGCATGGCACCATTCTGCATAGGCAATTCCTCTAAAAAGTCTTGCTATATTTGGATAACCATCCTTCTCAGCTGAATCCCCCCAAATAGTATAACGCATATGAGCCATACTTTCTCCACCATATGCTGAACTTAAAAAATCTACTGTCATTGCATTTTTTACTGACATAATTTAAACACATCCCTTCAACTAAATAACATTATTATTATTCCAAATATGAGAATAATAATTCATTATTTATAGAATTCTCTCTAGATAATATTTAATGTATTACTTTATATAGTTATACATTATATAAACAACCTACTACCATCCCCGTAAATTTATAGAAATTATTAGCGAAGTATAATATATTTTAAAATTATTTATTTAAGTATAAATCATATAAAAATAAAGATATTTAAGTTTAATTACTCCATACTTCTCTAAAATCATCATAAACTTTATATGCCATGAAAGCACAAAATAAATCTACTTTTAAAATCTCAGATGATTATAAAGGATTTATATGATTATATTTTTATATTTCAGCATAAATAAAAAAAGAGTTATAAGTTTAGGCATTATCTATTTTAGTACTTTATGCCATCTAATTCTAATAACTCTTTTATCTTATTCTTTAACTAATTTCTTAATTTAAAACAATAACCTTTTATTATTTTCTCACCATTTCATTTTAGTAGCTCCTAGAACTTATGAATAAAAAGTCCACTTCTAGGTTTTGGCTCAAACCATGTTGATTTTGGCGGCATTATTTTTCCGCTATCTGCTATATCCATAATATCATCAGTAGTTGTGGGATACATAGAAAAACTAACTTTCATATCTGTATCAGCTCTTCTTTCAAGTTCTTTTAACCCTCTAATACCTCCAACAAACTTAATTCTCTTAGACTTCCTTGGATCATCTATTCCTAGTATTGGTTTTAAAAGATTATTTTGAAGTATTGATACATCTAATCGATCTACTGGGTCATTTGGATTAAATATTCCATTCCTAGCTTCAAGTAAATACCATTGTTTTTCTAGATACATTCCAAAAGTATGTTTTTCTTTCGGTTTAACTTGTTCATTACTTTTAGTAACTATAAACTTTTCACTTATCTTATTTAAAAACTCTTCTTTTGAAAGTCCATTTAAGTCTTTAACAGTTCTATTATAATCCAATACCTCTAACTCGCTATCTGGATAGGAAATTGATAGGAAATAATTAAATTCTTCCTCTCCAGTATAATTTTCTGTTTCTGCCCTCTTTATATGCCCAACTTTTACTGCTGATGCTGATCTATGATGTCCATCAGCAATATATAAGTATTTTACTGATTTAAATAATTCACTTATTTTATTTACTGTACTTTCATCATCTATAATCCATACAGTATGTGATATTCCATCTTCTGATTTAAAATCATAAATAGGTGCTTTTTTCACCCATTCGTTTATTATATTTGAAATATTTTTATTTTCTCTATAAGTTAAGAAAATAGGACCTGTATGTGCCTCGCATTTATAAACATGATTAATTCTATCTATTTCCTTATCTTCTCGTGTTAACTCATGCTTCTTAATTATATTATTAGTATAATCATCTATTGAAGCACAGCCAACAAGACCAACTTGACTTCTTCCATTCATAACTTGCCTATAAATATAAAAGTTAGGCTTTTTATCTTCTATATAATATCCCTTTTCAATCATTTCATCTAAATTTTCTTTTGCTTTTTCATAAACCCTATCATCATATACATCTATATCACTTGGCAAGTCAACTTCTGCCTTATCTACATGCAAGAATGAATATGGATTATCTTTTACCATTTCTCTAGCTTCATCACTATCCATTACATCATAAGGAAGTGCTGCTATTTTATCTGCTAATTCTCTTATAGGTCTTATACCCATAAAAGGCCTCATTACTGCCATTAAAATTCCTCCTAAATCTATAGCCTAGTTAAAAAAAACCCTTATAACTGAGACTACCTCTTCTCCAATTCTTTCTTGTGCTTCTATTGTTGATGCACCAATATGTGGAGTACAGCTAACTCTTGGATGATTAACTAATGCTTCATTTGTATTTGGTTCTACTGCAAATACGTCTATCCCTGCTCCTGCAATTTTTCCGCTATCTAATGCCTCTAATAGAGCTTTTTCATCTACAACTTTTCCTCTTGCACAATTTATTATATAAGCTCCATCTTTCATAATATCTAACTCTTCTTTTTTAATTAAAGATCCATTTTCTTTATCATAAGGAACATGTAATGAAATAAAATCTGATTTTTTAAGTAAGTCATTTAACTCTAGAAATTCATAATTTATATCATCTTGCTTGCCAAATACATCATTATATACTATATTCATTCCTAATGCTTTTGCTTTGTTAGCAAGTGACTTACCTATTCTTCCCATCCCTATTATTCCTAATGTTTTTCCTCCAAGCTCAATTCCTTCATATTTCTTCTTATTCCATTCACCATTTCTCATAGTGTAATTTGAAGTTCCAACAAATCTTGCTACTGCAAACATGTGAGCTAACGCTAACTCAGCAACTGAATCTGAACTTGCATTTGGAGTATTTTTAACTGTTATTCCCTTTTCATAAGCTGTGTTTAGATCTATATTATCTATCCCAACCCCAGCTCTTATTATAAGTTTTAATTTCCCACCTGCAGCTTGTTCTAATACATCCTTAGTTACTTTTGTTGCAGATCTTACTACTAAAGCATCAAAATCTTTAAGTTTCTCTCCTAAAAATTCTTTATCATAATGTTCATCCACAACCTGAAATCCTAATTCTAATAATTTATTAATTGCATTTTCTTGCAAACCATCACTTACTAATATTTTATACATTTCTACGCCCCCTATTTAATAGTGAAAAAGTGAAAAAATGAAAGAATGAACAAGTTAAGATAAAATCCTTTAAGGATTTTTGAATATAAAATGATTCGCCCCTATGTCCCTTAAGCTTTGCATAGCAAAGCAACCCCAATTCTTTCACTTTTCAATTTTTCATTAGTAAATTGCTCTGCAATTTATTATTACTCTAACCCTAAAATATCATTTATATTACTTAAAAGCTCATTTACATCTTCCATTTGGCAATCCGCCATGTGAGCTATTCTAAATGTCTTATCTTTTAGGCTTCCATATCCATTTGATATTTGGAATCCTCTCTTTCCTAGTTCCTTATTTAATGCAGACACATCTATTCCCCTATTATTTTTAACTGTTGTTAAAGTATTAGACAAATAGTTTTCATCTGGGAAAATCTCAAAATATTTTCTTGCCCATGCTCTAACAACTTTAGCCATTTCTATATGTCTTGCAAATCTATTTTCTAGACCTTCTTTGTTTAGTATATAGTCTAGTTGATAATCTAGCGCATACATATGAGATATTGATGGTGTTGAAGGATATTGATAATCCTTCTTTTGAATATATTTATATAAAGATAATAAATCTAGATAAAATCCCCTATTAGGCACCTTTTCTGCTCTTTCCTTTGCTTTATTTGAAAAAGTACATATTGCCATGCCTGGTGGCAATCCTATTGCTTTTTGTGTTGAAGTTAAACAAATGTCTATTCCCCATTTATCAACCTCTATCTTTGTTCCTGCAGCAGAACTTACTGTATCTACTATAAAAACAACATCTGGATATCTTTTTATAACTTCTCCAATCTTTTCAATTGGATTCATTACTCCAGTAGATGTCTCATTATGAGTAACTGCTACTAAATCATACTTACCTGTTGCCAATGCTTCATCAACCATTTCAGGCTTAATAGCATTTCCCATTTCTACTTCAAATAAGTCAGCAGGAACGTTATTTGAAATTGCCATCTCATACCATCTCTTTCCGAATGCCCCAACGGAAAATACAGCAGCTCTTTTTGCTGTACAGGATCTTATAGCACCTTCCATAAGTCCACTACCTGATGTAGTTGAAAGTAATATTTCACTTTCTGTAAAAAATAACTTTCTTAAGTTGTTGCTAATCCTTCTTTGAAGTTCTGAAGCCTCTTTGCTTCTATGCCCAATCATAGGATTTGCCATCTGTTCTAAAACATCTGGTCTTACCTCAACTGGTCCAGGAATAAATAGTTTTTTATGCATCGTACCTCTCCCCCATATAATCTTCATTTTTATTGCTTGTTTAATTATTGTTAATTTTACTACTTTTTTACACATTTAACAACCTTTTTTCGATTCTTTCAATATAATATTATTAAAAGTATCGTTTTATTACTAAAATAATAATTTCTATTATCATCTTATGCTCTTGTACTATGTTTGAATACTAATTTAAATATAAAATAAAGCTACAGCTCCTTTTATATTATAAAAAAGCTGTAGCCTTTAATCCTAAATATATTTATATCTATTATTTATACTATGTACTAACTATTCTTCAGAAGCCTCTTGCTTATTCTTTAATAAATTTCTTATTTCTGTTAACAGTTCTTGTTCTACTGTTAACTTTTTCTTTTCTTCTTCCTTTTTGGCTTCCTCTTCTTTTTTACCATTTAATTTATTAACTATTTTTATAAATATAAATATAGACAGTGCTATGATTAAAAAATCAACTATGTTTTGAATAAATAACCCATAATTTAATGTGACTGCATCACTTACACCTTCTATTGCTGGTTTTAATACATATGAAAGATCCGAGAAATTAACTCCACCTGTTAAAACTCCTATTGGTGGCATTATAATGTCCTTAACTAAGGATGAAACTATTTTATTAAAAGCTCCCCCTATAATTACCCCAATTGCTAGATCTAACACATTTCCTTTCATTGCAAAGTCTTTAAATTCACTTATAAACTTCTTTCCTTTTTCCTTCATCTAATCAATCCTTTCATAATGTTCATCAAACGTTAGAATAGACTCTGTTTCTCTGCAATACTTTACACACATACATTGTCCCAAATGCCTAGGACACTTATAACATAGACACCCTTTATCATCACCATTACAACTTTTTTTATACTCTGGACAATAGTTGCAATTTATTCCATTACCTGCTGGCATAATAATGTTCCCCCTTAAATTTAATTTATATTTATTTTATCACATGAGTCAATATATAAACTTAGTAATGTTTTGTAAATTAAAATAATGAAAAATGATACTCTTTCATTTATAAATTATAGTAACCATTTTTTACAATCTACATATACTGATCTCATAAGAGGCTTTTCACTCATAATAGACTGAAAAAACTTCTAACTCCCATCTATATAAACTTTTGGGAACTATAAGTTCCCTCTCTCATTAAAATAAAAGAGATTCAATTAAAACTGAATCTCTTTCATTTTTATAAAAATTTATAAAAACAGTTGAAATATTACTAAAAATATAACACCAGGAACTCCTAAGAATCCTGCTATTAATGCTGTTATTGCATTTATTCCTATTGAAAACCCGAAGTAAGAACCTAAAATATTTGTTAGGTATAATAAAACTATTCCTATAATACCATTTATTAAAATTTTTAATGGCCATTTTAAAAATTTTATTAATAAATACAATAGAACTAGTCCTATTAATCCATATAAAATCATATTTAAATCCATATAAATCCCCTCCGATTAATATTATGTATTATTTAACAATAATATTAATATATTGCATACCTATATATTAGTTTATTTTTCTTAATTCTCTTCTTTTAGCCATAGATATTAAATAATCATATCTAGTTTTAGCTACATCTTCTGCATGAATTGCTAGTTCAATTAATTGAGGATCGCTTACTGAATTAAATAATGATCTTGCTACTTCCATTTCTGTTATAGCATCTTTTATTGCACTCAATAACTCTAAGTCATCCTCACTGTATTGTATCTTATTTTTCTCCGCATTTTGCATCAATAAATCTAGAATGGTTTTCTTATCCATTTTCTATCCTCCCAAATAATTTATATATTAAAATATTATCCAATTTTTAACAAAATTATTCGGGATTTATTAACTTTTCTTACATTAACGGTGCAAAAACTCTTAATATTGCTGTTATAAATTTATTTGACCATTTGATTCTATGGCAATCCTCTATTGTTATCAACTGACAAACCTTCAAAGTTTCTAGGAAGTCATTCTTAATTTCCATTAATGATTTTGTCTTATAAAGTAAAACTCCACATTCAAAATGTAAATAAAGGCTTCTGTAATCCATATTTATAGTTCCTATAACACCTATTTCATCATCAGATACAAATGTCTTAGAATGTATAAATCCAGGAGTATACTCATATATCTTTACTCCTGCTTCTATAAGCTGAGCATAATATGCTCTTGTTACCATATGAACATACCACTTATCTTCTATATGTGGAGTAACTATTATAACTTCTACACTACTTTTGGCTGCCAAAGTTAAAGCAGTTACTAATTCATTATCTACTATTAAATATGGTGTATTTATATAAACATATTCTTTTGCTTTATTTATAATATTTAAGTATACATTTTCCCCTACAGTTTCATCATCAAGAGGACTATCACCATAAGGTTGAACATATCCATCCCCTTCGAACTCTTTATCATAATTCACATATGGCTTATATTTTTCATAGTCTTCTTTTTGACCACAATTAAATTGCCATGATTGAAGGAACATCATAGTTAAATTCCAGACAGCTTCTCCTCTTATCATAATTGAAGAATCCTTCCAATGGCCAAATCTAACTATTTCGTTTATATATTCATCAGCTAAGTTAATGCCTCCTGTAAATGCAGTATGACCATCAATTATTGTAATTTTTCTGTGATCTCTGTTATTCATTATAACTGATAGAAATGGCACAAATGGATTAAATACTAAACACTTTATTCCCTTTTGCCTTAACCTCTCGTCATACTTATAAGGAAGTGTTCTTAGGCATCCCATATCATCATATATTAACCTTACATCTACGCCTTCTTTTACCTTATCTTCTAGTATTTCCAGAATACTATCCCACATCACACCTTCTTGGATTATAAAATATTCCATAAAGATATAATGCTTTGCTTTTTTTAATTCTTCTTTTAGCTTTTCAAAAAACTCTTCTCCAGGTGATAAATATTTTGTAGTAGTATTTTTATAAATAGGACTTGCTGCATACTTATTTAAATATTTTACTTGGTTTGCAATTCCCTTATCTTCTTTTTCAATTTCACTGAGTATATCCTTATCTTGAATCAATAATTTAGCTGTTTCGTTGTGTATATTAGTTATTCTGGCTCTAAATTTCTTAGTAGTTTTTCTTAATCCAAAAAGCAAATAAAATAGCCCACCAAAAACAGGAACTAAAAGTACAGGTATAGTCCACGCTAGTTTGTAAGAGGGATTATCCTTAGTACTAACAATATAAATAACTGCAAATATACTTATTAGAAATAATAATACATATAGATATACGAAGGATTCAGAAAGCTTCCATATAGCAAAAATAAGAATTGATAATTGCACAATAATAAGTAGCCCAACAATTGCCATTCTACTAAATAAAAATTTTAATATCTTACTCATACATCCACCTTTCAATTATATTTATATCTCTTTTCTACCTTCTAATGCCTTTGAAAGAGTTACTTCATCAGCATATTCCAAGTCTCCTCCTACAGGTATTCCTGAAGCAATTCTAGTTACTTTTATATCTAATGGTTTTAAAATTCTAGATATATACATTGCTGTTGCTTCACCTTCAATATTAGGGTTAGTTGCTATTATGACCTCTTTAACATCAGCGCTCATTCTTGCAACTAATTCTCTTATCCTTATATCTTGTGGTCCTCTTCCTTGCATAGGTGATAAATTTCCATGTAATACATGATATGATCCATTATATTCCTTAACTTTTTCCATAGTCATTATATCTTTAGGTTGCTCTACAACACAAATTACATCTTTATCTCTATTTGGATTAGAACATATTGCACAAGGGTCCTTATCTGTAAAGTTACCGCATATTGAACAATACTTTATTGTTCCCCTTGCTTTAACCAAGGCATCTGCAAACTCTTTAACTTCATCTTCTGGAAGATTCAATACATGTAACGCTAATCTTTGAGCTGTCTTTTGGCCAACACTTGGTAGCTTGGCAAATTCTTCAATAAGTTTTTCTATAGCAACTGGATAAAAATCCATAAAATCATCCTTTCCGTAATTTAAATACATAAAAAGGCGAAATAAATTCGCCTTTTTATGTTTTAATTTTATTTATAAATCATTCATAAATAATTAAACATTATTTATTAATTTCTAATTATTAATTGCAAACTACGAACAATGCAAATTATTAATTATTAATTGTTAAAAAAGTCCTGGTATATTCATTCCACCAGTTAATTTACCCATTTTATTTGCGCTTTCTTCATCAGCTTTTCTTAATGCTTCATTTACTGCACTAAGAACTAAATCTTCTAGCATTTCAACATCATCTGCATCAACTACTTCTGGTTTTATGTTAATTGAAACTACTTCCTTTTTACCATTTGCTTTTACAACTACAGCACCACCGCCAACTGAAGCTTCAAACTCTTTAGTTTCAAGATCCTTTTGCATTTGCTCCATATCCTTTTGAAGTTTTTGCGCTTGCTTCATTAGGTTATTCATGTTTCCTCCACCAAATCCGCCTGGAAATCCTCCTCTTGCCATAAAAACATCCTCCTTATTATAAAAATCTATTCTTTATTATATAGTATTTTTCTTTATTTTACTACATTTAAGATACTATTTACATTAATTTTCATTCTTATTATTCTTATTTTTCATTTTGTTTATGTGCATATATTATAACTTAATTTTATTCATCTAATATATCTACCATATCAGATCCTAAGGTTTCTAAAAGCATATCTGCAGTTGACTTTTCACTACTTGATGTTTCTTCAACCTCAAAAACAATTTTTATATCTTCTCTAAAAATTTCTGCTAATACTTCTTGTATTATTGCCTTGTACTCTGGCTTTTCTAATCTATCCTTATTAAACTTAAATTGATCCTCATATTCAATAGTTAAAACACCATTTTTACATTCCACTGGCTTTCCAGTAAGCATTGATGCATATACTATCATAGCTCTTCTTGCCTTAAATCTCTCTAGAATATCCTTCCATGATCTTTGAATATCATTTAAAGTTACCTTAGAGTTTTCATTTGCTACAATATCATTATTTCTAGGCTTTGGCTGTTCTCTATTAGGCTTATTAGTAACAGCTTCTTTTTTGGCATCACTTTTATTAGGAGATGCTGCACTGACCACTTTAAGGCTACCATTTTTTAATCCTTCTTCAAGCTTATTAATTCTAGTTAAAATAACTTCATTAGATGTGTCATATTCTATTTTACACATTTTAATAACAGCTAATTCTAAATATAACCTAGCTTGCTTGCTTATCTTTGCATTAGATTCGGTTTCTTGAAGAATTCTTATATATCTCATTACTTCTTCTGCTCTAATTTTACTTGCTTGATCTTTTATTAATGCTATATTTTCTTCTGACATATCTAATACTTCTTCGGGATTATTAGTAACCTTAGCCATTAATATATTTCTATAGTGAGCTATCAAATCCTTAATAAATAGATAAATATCTTTTCCAGCATAAACAACTTCATCTATTATATTGATAGATTTTTCTACATTTCTTTGTATTACAGAATTAGTAAGATTGAACAAATGATCATTAGTAACAAGTCCAAGCATGTTTATAAGAACATCATACTCTACTGCTCCATTTCCCATTGATATAGCTTGATCTAATATACTTAAAGCATCTCTCATTGCTCCATCTGATACTCTTGCAATTAAATTTAGGCTTTTATCATCTGCGAGGGCATTTTGCTCATTGACTATTTTTCTAAGACGTTCTGTGATTTCATTATTATTTATTCTCTTGAAATCAAACCTTTGACATCTTGAAAGAATAGTAATTGGAAGCTTTTGCGGATCTGTTGTTGCTAAAATAAATATAACGTTCTTTGGAGGTTCTTCTAAAGTTTTTAAAAATGCATTAACAGCACCAGTAGATAACATATGAACCTCATCCATTATGTAAACTTTAAATCTAGCCTCTTGAGGAGGATACTTTACGTCATCTATAATATCTCTAATTTTATCAACACCATTATTAGAAGCTGCATCTAATTCAGTAACATCAATTGCTAAACCTTCATTTATTTTTCTACACATTTCACATTCATTACATGGCTCTCCATCTTTTAAATCTAAGCAATTTAAAGCTTTAGCAAATACTTTAGCTGTTGTTGTTTTTCCTGTTCCTCTTGTTCCACAAAAAAGATATGCATGAGCAATTCTGTCATTTAATATTTGGTTTTTAACTGTTGTTGTTATATGTTCTTGACCAACAATATCATAAAAATTTTGTGGTCTCCATTCTCTATATAAAGCTGTATATCCCATAAAATCATTCCTTAAATTTAATTATTTACTTATATTATAAACTAAAGCTGAGAATTAATGAAGGATTGAAAGTTTTAATTTTGAATCCTTCATATTTATTTTTTCAACATGCAAGTCACGCAACAAAAACTTGCATCTTATTTTGTTAATATTACCTTCACATTTTAATTTACAAATGCTGTAATTATTTTTCGTTAAATTTTAGACAATCATTTATCTTTTGTTATTATATTCTAAGGATACATAATATTTACTTATAAAAGCCAATAAGTATTTATAATATATTTTTACCTTTAACCTTTAATTATATATACAATCTTATTTTACAATTATTATAATATTAATTCCTTTATTAGTAAAATTTAAAATTTATTTACTTTATCATTTATTTATCTATATATTTTTAAATTTCAAAAAGAACCCAAGATAAACTTGAGTTCCTAAATAATTTCTATATTATTTTTTTATATAAATTTATTTTCATTACATAGAATCTATTTCTCACATAAATTATCAATATATTCTTTTGATTCCTTAAGTCCTAATCCAGTATGTTCTCTATATCTTTTAATAGCTTTTATTTTTCCTCTTCTTTCTAAAATAATATCCCTTAGTTCATCATCAATATTAGAATAATTTTCTATTCCTAAATGCTTAATTACTTTATCTAACTTTTTATTTATTTGTATTACTTCTTCTCTCAATTGTGAAACATAAGTCATTAACGATGCAATAATTACTAATAAAATACAAGTCATAATATCCCCCATATTTATCACCTCTATTTAAATTTTCACATTTAAAATACCCATATATAATTATACACCTATTTCCATATTGTGTAATTTGAATACTGTAATTTATTTTTTATATAACTTTCCTTATGATATAATATAGCTGTTCATCCCATGGGGTGAAATTAAGATATAGAGGTGAACCTATGACAACAAATTTTATATCAAAAGCAGATAAGTTATTTAAAGAGACATTAAATGATATTCTTACAAATGGAGTAAGCACAGAAGGTCATAAAGTAAGGCCTAAATATAAAGATGGCACTCCCGCACACACAATATATATAAATCAAGTTGTAGAAAAGTACGATATATCTAAAGGTGAATTCCCTGTTACTACACTAAGACCAGTTGCATGGAAATCAGCAATAAAGGAAATTCTATGGATATATCAAAAAGCTTCAAATGAACTATCAGTGCTAGAAGAAATGGGCATCACTTGGTGGGGCGATTGGGAAGTTAATGGTACAGGAACAATTGGTCAAAGATATGGTGCTACTGTAAAAAAATATGATTTGATGAACAAATTGTTAAATGGCTTAAAAAATGAGCCATATACTAGAAGACATATTATAGATTTATATCAATATGCAGACTTCGAAGAAACACCAGGTTTAAATCCTTGCGCCTTTCTTACTGTTTGGTCTGTTAGAGATGAATATCTAGATATGACCCTTACTCAGCGTTATTAGAGCGCCTGTATATAGTAATACATACAGCAAACCTATCTAAACAGGGAAACTCTTAATATTAAGACAATCCTGTGCTAAAATGCCTATTCTTCTTTAAAAAGGAGATTAATAAAAAATGAATTACATTTATGAAATCAGAAATATAATAACTAATAAAAGATATATAGGAAGAACTAATAATCCTAAGAAAAGAAAAGAAAGACATTTTCAAGATTTAAGAAAAGGCATTCATCATTGTTATTATTTGCAAAGAAGTTATCATAAGTATAATGAAGAAAATTTTATATTTACAATATTACATGAGATAAAAGATTTCAAGGAAGTATGTGAATTAGAGCTATCTTATCTAAATTCAGATGAAGCGCTATATAACATAAGCAAAGAATCGTCAGGTGGAGATCTTATTTCTTATCATCCGAATAGAGATAAAATAGTAGAGAAAATGAGGAATTCAAGCAAAAATATTTGGGCGAACCTATCAGAAAAAGAAAGATTAGAGCGTATAGAAAAAGTAAAGGGAGAGAATAATCCCAACTTTAAAAATAGGGGCAAAAATAGTCCTCTATATGGAATTCCTCTTTCCGAAGAACATAGCAAAAAAATAAGTGAAGCTAATAAAGGTAAGAAATTATCAGAGGAAACAAGAAATAAGATTAGTGAGATAAATAGAGGTAGGACTCCATGGAATAAGGGAATTCAACTTGGCCCATTATCTCCAGAAACAAAAGCTAGACTTAGTAAGGTATTAACAGGAAGAGAATGTTTGGAAGAACAGAAGCCTATAGTATGTGAAGGATATTATTTTAGAAGTATAAGACTAGCTGCAAAAACTTATAACGTAACATCTACTGCAATAATAACAAGAATTAAATCCAAAACTAATAAATTCAGTGAATTTTATTATTTCGATAAGACTCATGATAATATTAATAATTATACTATATATGAAAATGAATGTAACTTTAATTCAAATCTTATAGGCATTACAAAAGAAAAAAAAGTATATTGTGAAGGGGTAATACTTACTGTGCAAGAAGCTTTAAGTAAATATAATATGAAAAGTTCAAATGCACTAAAATATAGATGTGATTCAAAAAAAGAAAAATGGAAAGATTTTTATTATATAAATCAATAAGAATATGCATAAATGCCAAACGACTATCGAAAACATTTGAATTAAGAAATATAATTCAAAGAAGTGAGTAGAGTAGAGCCTAATGTTATGAGGTAAGGCAATGAGTGAATAAGACCTTTTAAATCGAAACGATAGGGTTCTTAAAAACGGTAAAAGTTTTTAAGAATATGATATAGTCTAAACTATATAGCGATATATAGAAGTTCATAAGAGAACTGTATAAGTAGAAGCGAGCTTATATGAATATTTTGTCAAGCGATTATTGCGTTGCAGGCCATGTTAATAAAATTCAATATGTTTCATTAATGATGATGGTAGCAAGGCATGTTGGTTTAAAACCTGGAGTGTTTATGCACGTTGTTGATAATCTACATATTTATGATAGGCATGTAGAACAAGCAAAAGAATTAATAGCAAGAACTCCTAGTAATAAACAACCTAAATTAATTCTTAAAGAAGGTAAAACAAATTTCTATGATTTTACTATTGATGACTTTGAAATGGTAGATTATGAACCTGTTAAACCACAATTAAAATTCGAATTGGGGATATAATTATGATTAGTTTAATAGTAGCTATGGATAAAAATAGAGGAATAGGTAATGGAAATAAACTCCTTGCTCATATTTCTGAAGACTTAAGATATTTTAAAAAAGTAACTGATGGTCATACAATTGTAATGGGCTATAACACATATATGTCATTACCTAAAAGACCATTACCTAATAGAAGAAATATTGTTCTTACTACAAAAGACATAAAATTAGAGGATGCTATAGTAGTTAATTCTATTGAAGAATTGTTAAAATTATTAAATTCTAAAGAAGAAACTTTTATATGTGGTGGTGCTAGCATATATAATCAACTGCTTCCATATGCAGATAAACTTTATATTACTCATATTTTTGATGAATTTGAAGCTGATACATATTTCCCGGAAATTACAGATGAATGGGAAATATCAGAAAGTATTTGCCACAAAGAAAATATAAACCATAAGCATCCTCATATATTTACGATTTATACAAAAAAGGATTAATAAAGTAAATCATGGTTTATTAAGTCAGTAATTTGTAATTTATAGTTGTTTAGTTAGCACATAGATAACATCTTTAAATAATAAAGAAAACGAGGGTATTCCATAAGGAATGCCCTCGCTTTCTTTGTCCTATTGTATGTTAATCCTATTGAAGAGTAACCTTTAATTAAATAAATATTCTATGTAATAATTAAACATTTATTTTCTGCGCTTTACATTAAAAAAACCCTTCTTTTGGTTAGAAAGGCCTAAAAATTAAAACCGTGCACCTAGCTTCGACAGTAATCTATAGGCGTTACTATGTAGTTAGCTCTGACAAGATTGATCCATATCACACGCAGTAATCGCTTATCGCTGCTTCCTTCCGGACCTGACGAGGTTCACGCACTTACGTCGTATGGGACCTTGCCATCAACACCACTTGCATAGGCAGACCCTACAGATTAAAGCCTAGGCTAGGAATTCAACCCCGCTATAGCGGATTGCGGGTTACAGGGCACCGCTGACTCCCCATCTAGCACGGCTATGGCGGAGAGAAGGGGATTTGAACCCCTGATAGAGTTTCCCCTATACACGCTTTCCAGGCGTGCTCCTTCGACCACTCGGACATCTCTCCATATCAGACTAGTAATACCAATAGTTTAAGCATTTTATGCCTTCACTAGTACTCAGTAAGTACTTACGATATATACTACTCTACTTTACTTTTTTACTCTCCCATTCTAACATAGGGTAGCTTACCTGTCAATTAAGTATTTACTGTATAATAAAAAAGAAGACTTAATCTAGCTCTACGCCCTGTAAATACTAGCCTGTATCATTTTTAAAATTTATTTTTCTAACAGAGAGGACGCTACTATATTCGCAAAAAAGATAAAAAAATTAGAGCCATATAACAGGTATTACCTACCTATTTATACAGCTCTTATATATATTACTTTATATTATTAGCTCTTATAAGTAGTGTACTAGCTCCTCAGCTGTAATCTCTACTCCCTGAGCCTTTAATATCTCTAATATCTCAGCTTGTTCTATTTGTTGAGCCTGTAGCTCCTTTTCTTTATATCCTAATGACATTAAATGTCTAGTTAATGCCAGCTCTCTACTCTTTAATCTGTTAAGCTCTGCAAGCTCCATATTAGTAAGCTTTCCTCTACGGCTTTCTAATTCCTTTACAGTCTTTTTAATATCGTCTTGCTCCTTAATAGTCTCCTCTGTAGTAGCTGGGAATAGCTCAGTCATTAAAGGAATACTGTAAGAGCTTTTACCCTTTGCCTTTTCTTTAGCCTCTCTAATTACTGTATGTATAGCGTATCCTTTACTCATATCTAGTTGATTATTCATATATTTTATACCTCCTGTTGTTCTTGTATTAATTTTTCTTTAAGTATCTCTATTGTCTCATTTACCTGCTGGAGCCTGATATAATTAATGTTTATATCAGACTCTAACCCTTCTATTCTGTCCTCTAAATAGTTTCTAGTATTTAATAGGTCTCTTAGCTTATCAAGAATGGTTACACACTCCCTTATCCTATTATAAGCCATATTATCTTACCCCCTTACTAAAGTTGTAGCGTTGTCTGTAGTACTCTAACTCTTTAGCTAGTTGTGCTACGTCCTGCTCTCTGTTGTTCTCAAAGTGTTCTATGTGAATAGAAGTTCCACCAGTAGCTCCAGCCTCACCAGCTAAGATTTTATCTATTAGCTCCTGCTGTTTATCCATACCTATTAACTGAGGTAATTTACCTAACGGTAGTATAGCCTCCTTACCTGCCTCACCAAATCCGTGATTACCTATTACTGTTGGTTTAGTAAAGATACCACCTTTAGCGTGCCAGCTAATCTCAGGTATTTTAGGGATATTAAAGCCGAATGACTTACCTCCCATTATTGGCACCCAGTCAGGGACGTCAAAGCTGAACTTATTCATAGCTCCTATCATACCGTTTATGGCTCTGATAATACCATTTATAACTCCAACTATACCTGATTTAATACCGTTCCATACTCCTATTACTCCGTCTTTAAGACTGTTAAAAGCAGACATTACCTTATTTTTAATATCTATTACAGGGTTTACTACATAAGCCTTAACTAACTCCCACGCTGAGCGAGTAGCTGACTTAATACCTTCCCATATGCTAGATATAAAGGCTTTAACTTGATTGAATTTATCAGTTACAGTCTGTTTAACGCTATCAATAGCTGACCTTATTATAGACTTGATACCTTCCCAAACGTCAGAGAAATACTGTTTAATAGAGTTCCACTTATCTACTATCCAGCTCTTAATTTCATTAAATTTAGTAGTGATATAGTCTTTAATTGAGTTGATAAAATTAGTAAAGGTAGTCTTTATAGCAGTCCACACTTCTTTAAAGAAGTTACTTATGCTCTCCCATATAGGAGTTATAAAGTTTTTAACAGCTGTAAAGCCTGCTGTGATTTTTTCCTTAACATAGTTGATACCAGCTGTTACTGTATCCTTAATAAAGTTCCACGCTGTAAGGAATATTCCACTAATAGCAGTCCATATCATAGCAATTAAAATCATAATACCTTGTAATACAAAAGTAATTACAGACTTAATCACTCCTAGAGCTGTTGTTACTATTCCACCTATCTTACTCCATACCCACTCAAAGACAGCTACTATAGCGTTCCATATAGTAGTTACTATAGTCTTAATTACTGTAAATACTGCTGTTATATAGGCTTTAACCATTTCTAAGTATGTAGTTACTACAGTCTTTATAGCCTCCCATATCATAGAAAAGAAATTCTTTATACCAGTCCAAATATTTACGGCTGTCTCTTTTATGCTGTTCCATATTCCACTTATCCACTCTTTAAAGCTGTTCCACATTTCAGACGCCTTAGTCTTGATAGCGTCCCACGTTTGAGAAAAGAAGTCCTTAACAGCTCCCCACACCTCAATACATTTAGCTTTTACTGTGTCCCAGTTCTTCCAAAGAGCTACACCAGCTAATGCAATAGCCATAATACCCATAGCTATCCACGTAGCAGGGGTAGCTAAAAATGCTACGTTTAGACCTTTTACAATTCTTATAGTATCTTTTAATGTACTGCCTAAACTAGTAAGTCCTCCTATAATAGCTCCTGACTTTAGATACAAATTAAATCCAGCTATACCAGCTGTTAAGATAAGAAAAGCACTACCTAGGGCTATGACAGTACCTTTGTGGTCGTTAAACCATTTATCTAAATTCATTATCCAGTCAATAGTCTCAGTAATACCGTCTACTACGGCTCTTAAAGGCTCCTTAATCTTATCGTAAATAGCTATCTTTAGACCTTCCATAGCACTCTCTAAGTTATCCATAGAGCCTTTAAGGTTATCTCCCATAGTATCAGCCATTTGTTTAGCTGAGCCGTCAGCGTTCTCTAATTCCTTAGCAAAGCTGTTAAGACCTTCCTCACCAACGCCCATTAATACGTTCCAAGCACTAAGAGCCTCAGTACCAGCTATCATAGTACTATACTGGTTTTTCTCCTCGTCAGTCATATTAACCATAGCTCTAGACACGTCGCCTATGATAGTGTTAAGGTTTCTCATTTTACCGTCTTGGTCGTAAATTTCTACCCCTAACTCGTTCATAGCCTGAGCTACTGGCTTAGGAGCTGTAGCTAATCTGTTTAGGATAGCTCTTAAAGCTGTACCAGCCATACTACCCTTAATACCAGCGTCCCCTAATTTAGAGATAGCACCAGTTACAGTCTCCATAGATTGGTTAGTAGTTTGAGCTAATGGAGCCACGTACTTAAACGCCTCACCTAATAACTCTACGTTTACGTTAGCGTTAGAGCTTGCATATGCTAGTACGTCAGCGAAATGTCCTGCCTCGTTAGCCTGCATACCAAAGCCTGTCATAGCGTCGCTGGCTATATCTGCTACTCTTGCTAGGTCGCTACCTGAGGCTATAGATAAATCTAGTATAGCTGGTAGACCTGCCATAATGTCCTGAGTTTTCCATCCTGCCATAGCTAAGTACTGCATACCCTGAGACGCCTCTGAGGCACTAAACAGAGTAGTAGAGCCTAGCTCTTTAGCTAAATTAGTTAAGGCTGTAAAGTCGTCTCCAGTAGCCCCTGAGATAGCTTGTACTTTACTCATTTCATACTCAAAGCTCTTACCAGTCTCTACTATATCCTTACCTAAGTCTAAGACCTGCTTACCTATAACAGTAAAGCCTGCTATCTTACCTATCTTACCTAGTGTATTAGATAGTCCGTTAGTGTTATTTTCAGCACCTTTAAGGTTATCCTGTAGGGTATTTAAAGAGTTTTGTAAGTCTTTCATATCAGCCCTAAGGGTTACTAAAATATCATTACTAGCCATTGTTTTCCTCCTTATCTTTTGTTAAATAAAAAAGAGACAGCTTTTGATACTGTCTCTTATGTCTCTAATAGTTATTTATTTTTAGTACCTATATATAGGAGCGTTCAGATTACTTATAAAATTTCTTGTTTTAGCTGGTACTATTTCCAAATACTTAGCCTTTAAATCAGCACTAGTATTAAAAAAGTCCGAGCTATAAGTACCTATGCTGTTGCATTTATCAGCTAAAAAAGCATTTATTAATCCAGTATGAGCTTTATACTCACACTCTAAAGCCTCTATGTCCTCGTATGCCTGTCCAACTTCTGCTAATAATCTGCATAACTTAGCCACTTTAGGGCTAGCTTTTTTACTAAATTCAACTCTCAGCTCTTTGCTATACTCAGTTGATATCCTATTACCTGCCTCATTTTCCATACTCGCACCAAAAGAGGTTAATAAACTCTTAGATAAACTCATAGCCATATACTCAACCTCTACCTTGTGAGCCTCAGCTTTTCTCAGCTCCTCAGCTAATTCCTTTTGCTCTAATTTAATAGTTTCTAGCTCTTCAATGTCTTTAGCTGTCAAACTTTTTGACGTTAAAGCCTTTTCTCTAGCTACTAAAGCCATTTCCTTAGCCTGTAACTCTCTAACTTTAGCCTCGCACTCCATTACAGCACTATCAAGCTCATTTATTTTATTTTGTACCTCAGTAAATTTATTAATACAGCTCATTTTATACCTCCAACTTACATATACTTTTCTAAGTCTCTTCTCATTTCTTGTAACATTTCCACGCTGTAGCCTACTGACCTTATATAATCATTTAATCTACGGTTTAGCTCCATAGTTATTTCATATTTATTTCTAGCTCTTAGGAAAATACTTAGATAACTGGGATTATACCCAAGCTTTATGCTCATTTTCCTAATACTAGTCTTTTCGTAAAATATTAATGCTCTAACCATTTTTTCGTCAAAAAAGATAAACGGTTCCTCTTTTCTTGGTCTCCCTACTTTTCTTTTTTCTTGTATCTCTTGTATATTCATATAAAAATATAACTCCTCCATACTTCTAACAATGTCGTACTATTATATCGAATAGATATTTAAAAATAATATAGGAGCCATTGGAGTACCTTTATCGTAGCTCCGTAGCTCCTGAATTACTTATAATTTATTGATAAAAATAAACCATAAAACCATATAAACACAGGGTATTAAATATTTTACCCCGTCTACTATCTAGTGTACGACTAACTTAATTTTATAAGTATATACTGAGTAAACACTAAGAAATAACTCTTTAAAGGTAATTACTGGTAGTTAAAGTATTTTTTACTGTAGATATTTTCAATAGGCTTTACCTTGAGAATATCTACCCCTGCTCCCCCTCCCCCATTATCTAACCAACTAGAGCATACTACTTTTTTATACAAGGAAATTTTAAAAAAATTTTTACTATTATTTTCAGCTCACATTTTATGGCTCTATTTAGCTCTATTTTTTCAGGTCTTTAATTTTATTTATTAATTTATAAAAGTATTTAAAAGCTCTAAATTAAGCCCTTAAAAGCTCTTGTAATTACAGCTCTAAACTTGAATATTAATACTCAAAAAATAGCAACAAAAAAAGGAGCTTAAAACTCCTCTTTATTCTCTGTATATTCTTTTATTAGTTTGTCTAGCGTTGGTCTCGATACTTCTAATATCTTAGCTAGCTGGCTCTTATTAATTTCCCTAGCTAAATATCTGTTGTATTCCTCTATAAATCTGCTGTCTATCTCTACAGCTTTACGTCCTTTGTAGGCTCCTCGCTCCTTTGCTAGAGCTATTCCCTCTCTCTGCCTCTCTAGTAAGTTCATACGCTCAAACTCGTTAATTGCTCCTATCATAGTTAACATTAGTTTACCTGTAGGCGTACTAGTGTCTATATTCTCTTTTATACTTCTTAGTACTATACCCTTTTTCTCCATAAGCTCTGTAAGTTCTAAAAGGTCTTTAGTACTCCTTGCCAGTCTTGAAAAATCCCATATATAAATAGTGTCTCCCTCTCTTGCATAATCTAACATTGCTTTTAATTCAGGTCTATTAGTGTCCTTAGCTGATACTTTTTCGATAAACCATTTATCTATATTGTAGCTCTTTAGTCCCTCCAGCTGTCTAGCCTCATTCTGTTCTATTGTTGATACTCTTACATATGCTATATTCATTTTATACGCCTCCTGTGTCTGTGTCGTGTCTCTCAGCTGGTGCCGTGTCCTGACTACATTATTTATTATAAGATATTGTAAAAATAAAGTCAAGAACTCTCTTTACATTCTGTAAAATAAATAGGAAAATAATTTTAAATTTACAACTTTTAAACCTGTAGACACTTGTAAAAATGGATATACTCTAAATTTACATACTAGAATATTAAAAAGCTATCAATAATTCAGGATATAACTATAAATAAAGGAGGTCTATACTATGAATAAAACAGCTAAGGGATATATTAGACTAGATATAATAATTAAATTAGCTATATTGGAGCTTGTGGCTCTGCTGGTCTCTGTAATGGTCTAGGATAGTGTTAGGCTCTTACTAGTCTCCTATAGCCCTGAGGCTCTTACTGCTCTAGATGGTACCTTATATAATTTACTATTATGTAATATATACTATTAATATACAATTAATGCTACTGTGTCGCTCTTTGAGTATCTCTAGCCCTCTAGGTATCTCGCTCCCTGATTTTTTACGGCTCGCATTAGTCGCCTCTGCCCCATATTTTAATTAAGCTAGTAATATAGTAATAACGCGTATTATCTGCCTTTCTAATACTCTATATCTGTTTAGTAAATAACTGTATAAAGCTGTATTAACTAGTATCTTACTGTATGCCTACATTATTGCTGTTATATTGTAGCAACTGTATTAGTAACTGTTTAACCGTTTCTAAAGACCTGACGGTCTTGCATAGCCTTACGGCTCTTCCACGTGTTTAGAGACAGTTTAGAGATTACTTAAACGGTTATATTAGTATGAGGGGCGTTAGCCCAATTATCGAGCTGTGCGAGATAATTCTTAACGGTTATACAGTTCTACAGCTAGACAGTTATACTAGTTACCTCTATGCCAGTATTAAAGTTATTTTCTATTATTGCCCCCTCCTTTAATAGTTCCCCCATATCTCTAACTATAAGGACGTGAGAAACCCTAAAAGTCAACCTTTTTAAATAACTTTTTTAAAATTTTTCTATATTTTCCTCATAAAAAAGAGAGCTACTATAGCCCTCCTGTGTTACCTGTTCCCTCCGTGGTCTCTGTAGTTTCTACTTTCTTCTTACGTTTCCTCTTACCTCTACCTAGAGACTCCAGTTCCTTCAATATCTCGCCTTTATCCAGCTCCGTATTATATAAGAAAATAGCTAAGTCTATCTTAGTATTAATTACGCCTAGAGCCTTATTAATAGCCTGCTTAGTGATATTTAACCATTTAGCTATCTCAGTTTGAGTATATCCCAATATAAAAAGCTGGGTATATATTAGTCTCTGTCTATCTGTTAATGTCTGCATAACTAGCTCCTCTATCTCCTCGGTTTGTACCTTTAAACAAATAAATTCCTGTAGCTCCTGCTCTAGTAGAAGACTATCTATATTGTATCTGCTGGCTAATATTAATTTAAATGTTAAAGGTGATAACTCTAAAGTAGTAAAGCTATTAAAATATTTATATATCTCTTTTACTTCTGTCTCAGTTAGATATATTTCACTGTCAGCCTTTACCGCTCTCTCAGCTCTTTTATATCTATCTATGTCTATACCTGTACCAGTAGCTACCTCCTCAACTGTTAGCCCCCTATCTATTCTCATTCTCCTAAGTTGGTCATATTTTAGTATATAAATACTTTCTTTATATGTCTTTGCTCTTGCTCTACTCTCTCTATTCATTGTAAGCCTCCTAGTATTTAAAAATCTTATAATGATTAATACTGCTTATCTGCTAGAGCTGTTACAGCTGTATAATATGACCTCTATATTAAAAAATATATTTCTAGAAATTTTACAGACATAGAAATATTTTATACATTTATTATTTCAAATTTTAAAAACTGTATAAATGGCTATATATAAAGATTTGAGCTTATTTTTTATATAAAAAAATCCACTTCGTGAACTATGAGTTTTATCGTCATAATGAAGTTATCCACAGATTTGAAAAAAACATAATTTCCTAAAGAATAAAAAAGAGCTAGCTATAAAAGCCAACCCATAAGATTATTAATAAAAGGTCAATTGATGATAGTTAGTAAGTCTAGTTTAGCTTACATATAGTAATACTAAAAAAATATATAGTTCGTTACATATATACATATTATCTTAATAAATACTTTGTAAAGTATTCCATAAAGTAGTAAACTAGTACAGTATTATATTAAAAAGGGAGGACAGCGTATGACTAAATGGAATAAAGAAGATAACATCAGAAATGCTGGATACTGGTTATCTAGAAAAATAGAGCTTATAGAACTAAAACATTATAATAAAGAAAATAGCATCACTAAAGAGGCTTTTAGAGGTGGTATTTTTAATGTAGAGTTAGGGACAGGCAATATAGGGGGAGAAAAGAACAAAAAGAGACCTTGCTTAGTTATAAGTCGTAATAACCTTAATACTGGCGATAATGTTGTTGTAATACCATTATCCACTAAATATAAAAGCTATGTCTCTAAAGGAATAGAATATCCTCAGTATAAAAATCACTATTTGTTAAAAAAATCTAAGTATCCATTTTTAAGAGATACCTCTTGTGTAAAGTGCGAGGATATTAGAAATCTTGATAAAATAAGACTTTTAGACCACTTGGGGAATATTGATACTAAGGACTTAGATGAAATAAAAAAGAGAATATTATTTGCATTAGGTTATTAAAAAAAGCTTGTCCTGTATTAGTATATGTGTTAATATAATAGTATAAATGACGTACTGTCATTCAATTTGTTTATGTTTGACTGTCTAGTCGCAGTCGTTAGAGACTAACTTTAGGTTAGGTTTTGTTAAGGGGGCTTTTTAGCTCCTTTTTTATTTATTTTAAAAAAATTGTATTCTTTTTGTTATTATGAGCATACTCTATATTAAGACTATGTTTGGTTACCTAGTCGTAGCCGTTAGAGACTAATCTTTTGATTAGGTTTGTAGCTACCTTGAAAAGGGTAGCTTTTTATTTTTTTTATAAAAAAAAGAGCCTGATATAGCTCCTTAATATTTCTTTTTGTACTATCTAATAGCCTGATACCCTGAGCCATTAGGTGTAACCTCTTTTATTCCTTTAGCCTCCAACTCTCTCAACCTTTTAATAGTCCTTTTCTTATTGTTTATTTTGCTATAATAATCCTCTATGTCTTCTATATCCTCTGATAGCTCCAGCCTGTTAATGTCCTCTACTAGCTCCTCTATTACGTCTGATATTTTAAATATCCTAGCGAGCCTCCTCTCCTCTCTCTCCTGCTCCTGCTGGTGCTTGACTTCTTCTAATATTTTTAATAAATATATGTGTAAATGGTCTCCTATTAACTTCTTACCGTTGTTAATATTCTCTATATACTTAGTTGGTACGCCTAGCCTCTTAGCCAGTCCCTCAGCTCCTATGATTTTTTCTATCTCTAGGGCTATTAATACTCTGTCTTTAAATTCCTGCTCTCTACCCTTTACTGGCTGTAATTTATTAAGAGTTATTAAGGCTCTCGCTCTGTTATACATTTCATCTGATACTGGTAACTCATTCTTTAGAGCTTTATATACTAGGTCTCCCTTATATCCTAGAACCCCTGTAAGCTCTACCACGCTGTAGCCTATAGTATTTTTCAACTCTATTAATACGGCTAACCTCTCTCCTATCTCCTCTCTTTTATACGTTAGTTTATTTGTCTTATGTACTGTATTCATATGTTTACTACCTCCTAAAATAATCTCAGTAGATAATACTAGATATATTTTATATAGGTTACATATTAGTAAATACAGCTTGTTACAGCTATTGGTACATATAGTACTATATATCTATAGAAATAATAGTACAGTTATATATATGTACTTACGTTTCAGTATTTGGTACAACTAGTATCAGTATTTAGAACAGCATATATTTCCAGTAAATTTGATTATTAATATTCAAGTTTAAATATAATAAAAGGAGATGTTAAGCTCCTATTATACTTCTAAAAACTTTCTATCAATATTAGGGTATTTTGTACTCCCCGTCCCTTACTTAAATTATTTAACACCTCATTAACTTGTTTCTCATTAAGACTTTTACTTAATAGTCTATCTACTATCAAAGTAGCATAGTCTATATCACCTACTCCACCCCCCTTACACATACTCTCAGTCACCTCAAATATCAATTCTTCCCTAGTCATAGTTAGAGTCCTCCATTACCTTTATTAATCCTTTTATTTAATACTGATACGCTATTCCGTATCACCCCCAAAACGTACGAAAAGAGCCATAAGCTGTATTCTTTTTTACAGCCTTAGCTCTTAACATTCCACTATATCTATTTTAACTATATCAGTTATAGTCTGTATATCCTCGTCTCCGTCCTCAAAGTATCTCTTTAGTTGGTTAGCTGTCTGCTCTATAGTACACGGTTCTAGTGTTCTCTTAAACTCCTCGGCTACACTTACCTCGCACTCTTCTAGTGTATTGTAATCAGATACGTATAAGTTCATACCTGTAATGTAAGCGTGATACTTACCGTTTTCTAGTGTATAGATTACCATTGTTTTATTTTTTGACATTATCTCACCTCCTATTAGACATTATAGCCTATCTTGTGATACTTTTCCATATATTAGTTTATTGTATTTGCTATTTATACAATAAAAAACTTGTTTATACTATCCCTATTTCTTTCCTCCGTATGTCTCAGATATTACATTATCTAGCTCTTTAAGCTCCTTCTTCTCTCTTTTACTTAATGCTGGTCTCATAGCTATAGTGTAGCCTATTAAACCTGATATAATTAGTATTAATGCTATAGGTATCCTATCTATCATTTGCTCTAACATTTATATTCTCCTTTTTTATTTTACATTGTATCATATAGATTAAATCCTGTTAATATTTTAAATTAAAGTATTATTAAACACTTGCAATTACTGAGCCGAAGGCTATTATTACAAAGGCACGTGGACACATTCGAGCGAATATAATAAGCCCTAAGATTTTACTCCTAGGACTTCGTTTATTACAAAGTATACGCATTGTATCCTCGCTTTAACACCTTAGTTATAGTTAAACACTAAGTAGCCAACTGTTACCCGACTACTCTCTTTGACGTGTTTAACTCCCGTCATTACTGACCAGTTCCCTTAAACAACCCATATAATTTATTAATCGGTCATATGTACCCGACTAAGGATATAACTTTATAACTAAGGTAATTAAACTATACCCCATAGATTTTCTGCATTGGCTCTATGTAACCACTAGAATTATTTATAAGTAGCTCTAGTGCTTGGACTACTAACCTATACCAATTTTAGGGTATAGGAAATAAAGCCTTGCATACTTCCACTTTTTTTGATACCATTTAATTACGTTTTTCGGTATCTCCTAGTGAGATATACAAAGATTTATTTAACAATATTTAATTGTTACAGAGGGAGTTAGGTATTCTCAGTACCTAGCTCCTTTTCTGTTATCTTAAAATATATGTTCTTCATAGTAGTTAAATAGTCTATCTTCTTCCTCTTTAGATACTTTCTCTTTTCTTATGTATCTTATAAATATATCTTGTATATGCTTTATATCATTTGTTTTCATTCTATTAACTTCTCCTTTTATTTTCTTTATAACTCTTCTCTTTCTTTAACCATATTCCTTATACTAATCCTATCCCAGCCCATATACTTTCTTAGGATATTAACACTATCTATAGTAGTTTTAAGTCCACCATAGCTAGAACAGTCGCTGTATTTCTTATACTTACCTGACTTTAGCTCCTCGTAAAAAATGTTAAAATCAAATTCTATATGTGTCTCGATTGTTTCTATTAAATGGTCTATTTTAATCTCCTCCTTTTATCTCTTACTGTTATCCTAGACCTTACTGGCTCAGCCATAGTTTCTAATGGATTAAATGTATCAAAGTCCCTCTGTAGGTCATCAGTAAACATATTTACATAGTTCTTAACTATCTCCATTGATGAATGACCTAGCATTTTTTGAAGTCTAAATATGTCTCCTCCTGAGAGTATCCACTTTTTAGCGAATGTATGACGCCACCTGTGTACTCCTGTTTTCATTACTCCTCTACGCTGGTTATAATACTGTAAACCGTGAGTAATAGTAATTTGACTAATAGGCTCACCGTATGAATTAGGGAATAATACTCCCTCACCATCTATATAAGCTACATACTCCTGTAGTATCAGCTTTAACTTACTACTCATAGGTACTACCTGACGCTTTCTATTCTTTGTATGTCTATAAGCTATTAGCTCATTCTCAAAGTCTAAATCCTCTACTCTTAACTCTACTAACGTAGATAGTCTAGCTCCTGTAGCTAATAGAAAGTTACATATTACCCAGTTACGATACTCACTAAACCTGCATTTTTTCATATCAGGCTTAGTCAATAATATCTTTAACTCAGCGTCTGTATATGTCTCTATAGGCTTAGGATTACGTTTAGGTTCTACTATCTGAAACTCGTCCATATATCCAAGTCTCATAAAGTAATACAGTATAGCTCTAATAGCTCTGACGTTTGTATTTACTGTAGTATCACCATTTCCCAAGGCTCTACAGTACTCCATAAAGTCATATACAGTCTGTAAAGTTATATCTGCTATAGCTGTCTCCTTAGGTAAAAACTTATACCAAGTATAGTTAATAATATTGTCATAATGCTTTATAGTCGCTGGTCTAAGATTACGAGCTTTACAGTATCCTATAAACTCACCATATCCCTGCTCAAAGTTTTTATCTACTGATATTAAAGTTAGTTTCTTTTTCTTATAGTTAGCCACTTAAACACCTCCTGAATATCTGTTTTAAACAACAAAAAAAGACCTACGGTATCGAGCTGTTAACTCTTATATACCGTAAGTCTTATATTTATATCTTACTTACTTTCAATTACGTATTTACTTGTCTAATACTAGATAGATAGCCCTTTACAGCCTTTCAACCGCTTTCCAGGCGTGCTCCTTCGACCACTCGGACATCTCTCCATAAAATAATATATAGCTATTTAATTTTAACTACTGCTATATATTATCACATACTAATTCATATTGCAACATTTAAAACTTCTATGTAACTATAATACCTAAACAGCCTTATTTTTCTTATTTATCCAGACAATTAAAACTATACCTAGTAGTACTCCAAGTAAGCTTATCATTTGAGCTGTTCTTAGTCCCATAAACATTAAACTATCAGTTCTTAATCCTTCTATAAAGAATCTTCCTATTGAATATAAAATCATATATCCCCCAAGAACTATACCGTCTTTTGCTTCCTTTTTCTTATAAACAATATAAACTAAAATTGCACAAACTAAAAGGTTCCATATTGATTCATATAAAAATGTTGGATGATAATAAACTCCATTAATATACATACCCTTTTGAATAAATTCTGGGAACTTACTTATAAACTCTTTAGATACTGGACCTCCATGCGCTTCTTGATTCATGAAGTTACCCCATCTCCCAATTGCTTGAGCTAGTATAACTCCTGGCATTATAACATCTACATATCTTAAGAAGTTTATTTTTCTATATCTTGCAAATATGAAACCTGCTAATAACGCAGCTATAACTCCTCCATGTATTGCCATTCCACCATTTCTTATGTTAATTACATCCATAAATGAATGGTAGTTTTTATATTCAAAAGCTACATAATATAATCTTGCTCCAATAATTGATATTGGAAAAGTTATTAAAAATGCATCTATTATTATATCATAATCTAATTTTTTCTTCTTAGCCAACATATATATTAATAACATAGCAGCTAATACTCCAAGTGATATTATTATTCCATACCACCTTATTTCTAAACCAAATAATTCAAAAGCTACTGGATTCATTTTATTTCCTCCTCTTATAGTTATTACTTTAATTATATAACTTTATAGATAATTATACCAAATAAATATGTACTATTTATAAAGGAATACATAATTCCTAATTTTTATTCCTTTGTTTTAAGAAAAATGAAGTTAATAAATCACTACATTCCTGATTGTAGCACCACCTAACATCTACATGCCAATTAAATATATTATAGTCTATTAAATTTATAGTAGAGCCACAGGCACCCATATCTTTATTAAAAGTGCCTATAAATAACTTTGAAATTCTGCTTTGTGCTATTGCTGCTGCACACATCGGACAAGGCTCCAAAGTTACATACATCTCGCAACCTGATAACCTCCAATTATTTAACTTTTTGCAAGCATCTTCTATTGCTAATATTTCTGCATGTGCTGTTGGTAAATTTAAACTTTCCTTCAAGTTATGTTGACTTGCTATAACTTCTCCATCTTTAACTATAACTACACCTACTGGAACTTCTCCTTTGTTATATGCACTTTTAGCTTCTTCTATTGCTAAATTCATATAATCCATAAAATACAACCTCTTATTAAGAATCTATCATTTTAAATAAAAATGGAGAACTTAATTTTATATAGTTCTCCATTTTATTTTTAAATTAAGTGTATATTCTAACTTTCTTAATTCTATTTTTATCTACTTCTTCAACTACAAACCTAATATTATTAAGCTTAACTTCCTCTGATTTCTCAGGAAATCTTCCTAATTCACCAATTACTAGTCCTCCTACAGAATCAAACTCCTCTGATTCCATTGTAACCCCTATTAAATCACCTATATGATCTAATCTTGCACTTCCATCAACTATATATTCATCTTCTTTAACAACTACTATATCGTTATCTTCTTCGTCATCATACTCGTCTTCAATTTCTCCAACCACTTCTTCAATTAAGTCTTCTATAGTAACTATACCAACATTTCCGCCATATTCATCTAATACAACAGCCATGTGGTTTCTAGTTTTTTTCATTTCATTAAACAGCTCTGTAATTTTCTTAAATTCAAAAGTATAGTAAGCATCTCTCATATAATCAGAGATTTTAAAATTCTCCTTACTTTGAGAAGCTATTATTAAGTCTTTTACATTTAATATTCCTATAACATCATCTATATTCTGATTATAAACTGGTATTCTTGAGAATTGTTCAGTTTTAATAATATTTATAACTTCATCATAGGTAGCATTTATATCTACTGCTACTACATCAACTCTTTGAACCATAACATCCTTAACTTGAGAATCTGCAAATTCGAAAACATTAAATATCATTTCTTTTTCTACATCCTCAAGTACTCCTTCTTCTTCACTAACACCTACCATAGTCTTTAGTTCTTCTTCTGTTATAAATGGTTCTGTTGCCTTTGGATCACCACCTAAAAGTCTTATAAATAAGCTAGATATAGCTGTAAATATAGCTATAAATGGTCTAAATATTTTAACTACAATATTTATAGGCTTACTAACCTTTAAAGCAACACTTTCTGATTTTTGTTTTGCTATAGATTTTGGAGTTATTTCACCAAATATAAGAACTAATATAGTCATCACTATAGTTACAACTCCTACTGCCCCTTCTCCAAAAGCTTTAACAGCAACAGATGTTGCAAGTGCAGATGCTCCTATATTAACTATATTATTACCTATTAGTATTGCTCCTAATAGCCTACTTGGATCTTCAGCAAGCTTCTCAACTAGCTTTGCTCCCTTAACTCCCTCTTCTACCATATGTCTTATTCTAATTTTACTTAGTGCCATTAAGGCTGTTTCTGACATAGAGAAAAATCCTGACATCAACAATAATATTATTAATAATACTATCTGCCACGTATAACTCTCCAAATTTATTCACACTCCTAAATTAAATATTTTTTATTTTATATTATATCATATCTTAAAATTAATATATTAATTTTAAGATAAAATTTAAGTAATAATTCTATAATATATAATATTTACCATAGCGCATTTATATAATTAAATTTTATAAATTATCTAGTTATCATTTTTCATATATAAGTAAAACATTATCGCTAAGTTATTTTCAAATTTACTTAGTTATGTATCTCTATTGTAGTTACCTTATCTTTTTCTTGGTAACTACATCTTTTGTGGTTACTTTATTATATTTCTTAGTAACTACATAACTTGTAGTTACTCTAATTCATTTATCGGTAACTACACTATATCAATAAACTCTATAAAATATATCATTCCTTAATCTTTTTAATTATATTTTAGTACTTAAAAAAACATAAAACCCTCAAGCCTAATAAAATTAAAGCTTGAGGGTTTTATGTGGTATCCCCAACAGGGATCGAACCTGTATCTGTCCCTTAGGAGGGGACTGTTCTATCCATTGAACTATGGAGACATAAACATCAAGTAAATTGTATAATAATATTAAACACATGTCAATATTATCCTACTTCTATAATATCATCCATAGCAATTATTTATTCTTCCATTCTTTTAATTATTACATTGTTTGGCTTTATGATAAAATCCATAGAAACCTCTCTAAGCTTAGATTTTATCTTCATTTTAACTGATAAAGATACTTCATATATTTTCCCACATCCATCTAATGATTTTATTTCATCAATATCAATTATCTCACATTTATCAATACAGTACCTTATATTATTCCCATATGCAACGCATAATTGATTTTCTATATATGGATTTAAAAGATTAAGTATAATACCTTCTTCCATTCTAATTTTAAATTTCTTTTTCCTAAGTAATTGAGACCTTGTTTTTCCCATTAGCCTACTTTCTTCTGACGATTTAAGGTCACATTCATCGTAATCATCTTCTATATACTTATAATTTTTTAATTTTCCCCAATGCTCAACTTTATAAAATTCATCAAATCTTGAATTAAACTTTATAAATATATCTGATTCATCTAATTTATTATGTTTTTTTATTAATCCTAAATCTCCCTGTCTTATAGCAGTAATTACTAATGGTAGAACATCTCTAAATATTCTATTTCTTTGTACCACCTTATTTTTATCTCTTTCATTCCCATCTACACTTAACTCGATACACAAAATATACTCATTACCATTTTCGCACCACTTACCATATATTTCATCTTTTTTATCAGTTACACAACTTTTATCATACGTTTTAGCAACTATTACCAATATATTGCCTGCCTCATCTGAATGAGTAACTGTATAATTACGTGGAATTATTGGGCCCTCCTTAGATATTCCATCTTTAAAATCAAATATAAGTTTACTCGGTTCTAGTTTATCCAAACCTCTCACCTCTAAAATACTTTTTATTACTTACTATATGTTTGATATAATTATATAGTTACTTAGATTATAAATTATACTTTTTATACACATATTTAGTGATATATTTTTCAAAAATTTCATCACAACTAGTATTAATACCTATTAAGGTCCTACCGTTTCGTTAGACCCTTAAATATCAAGAAATACCACTTTAAAAGTTATCTATTTATTTACTTTTATATGTAGTAACTTTGTTATATACTTTATTTATGGAATTTTTAATAAATTATTGAAAGGATTTGATTGCATGCTTAGATCTATTGCTTGGTATATAGTTTTCTTCGTAGGTTTACTGCTTAGTATACCTAGTATGATAAGAACTAAAAGGCTTGATAAAAAAGGTCTTGAAGATAAAAAGGAACAACTTGTTTATAAGGCGACTACAGCTTGGGCTAATAGTCTTTTAAAAGTTGCTGGAGTTAAAGTTACAGTTCATGGACTAGAAAATCTTCCTGAAGATCAAAATGTATTATTTATAGGAAATCACCAAGGAAATTTTGATATACCAATATATATTACTAAAATTCCTGGAGTAAAAGGATTTGTATCCAAAATAGAAGTAAAGAAAATCCCCGGAGTAAGTACATGGATGGAGTACATGCATTGTATCTTTATGGATAGAAGTAACCTAAGAAAAGCTGGAGAAGCTATAATTCAAGGTGTTAAGGTATTAAAAAACGGTCATTCCCTAGTTATATTTCCAGAAGGAACAAGAAGTAAAGGCGATAAGATGGGTGAATTTAAAGCAGGTAGTTTTAAGTTAGCTACAAAATCTAAAGTACCTATAATACCTGTTACAATGAGCGGATCTTATAAAATAATGGAATCTAGCAAGAAAAAATGGATTGTACAACCTGCTCACGTAGATTTATATATCCACCCAGCTATAGAAACAGCTAATTTAACTAAAGAAGAACAGGATGCTTTGCCTAAAAAAGTTTATGAAATAATACAAAGTAAATTGCCTTATTAAAAATGAAGGAATTAAAAAATAGAAAAATATAAAGATAATTCAACTTTTCTGAATTATGAATATATAAAAATTAATAAGAAAGATAGCAGATAGATTATGTAAAACAAATCTATCTGCTATCTTTCTTGCTAAAGGTACAAAGCACTTTTTATTTAAAAATCATCTGCGAATTTTTTCTTAACTACCTCACTTTTCCCTTTTACTATTAATTTAAGCGAGAAATATAAGTTGTCAAAGATAAATAGAATATTTGGAATGAGCATATAGTTAGCTACGGAATATATCTATTTCTCTTTTCGATTATATTACACTACTAATTCATTTTCTGCTATTACATTTTTAATCCATTTTCCAGATCTCAACCTACTTCTTTCAAAGCAAACTTTAATAAATTCCTCTATACATATTAAGAAATATACAAAAGTTATTGGCAATTTAAAAATTATAGCTGCTAAAAATGCCATTGGAACGGCATAAAACCAAACTGTTCCTAATTGAACTAATGTAGAATAAAGTGTATCTCCACCACCTCTAAATATTCCTACAATCATAACTACATTATAAGATCTTATAGGACATATTAAAGCCATTATTCTTAAAACTTCTACTGTATCCTTAAATGTCCCTGCTTCTACATTAAAAGGCCTAACTATTTGAGGAGCTAAATTCCATACTAAAACACCTATTATTAATCCAAGCATTGGTGCGACTTTTCCTATTTTATGTGAGTAATCGACTGCTATATCTTCTTCGTTTGCACCTATCTTGTTACCAACCATAATTGCAGCAGCAGAGGCTAGTCCTATACACAATACCATAAACATATTATTTAATGTAGTTGCAATTTGCATTGTAGCTACAGCACTTGTACCTATTTGTGCATAAGCAATTGAATATGCAGTCATCCCTAATGACCACAACAATTCATTTGCTATAACAGCTGTTGATGTATTAAAATACACTTTTACAAAATCTATATCAAAAGCAAATAACTCTTTAATATTTGCTGATATAACATTCTTTTTGCCATATATCATAATAATTATATAAATCATTTCTATAGTACGCGCTATGGTTGTAGCTAACGCAGCTCCTGCTACTCCCATAGGTTTTACCCCTAAGTTTCCAAAAATAAATACCCAGTTTAAAAATGCATTGCTTAACACTCCAATTAAGCTTGCATACATTGGTACCTTTGGTTGCTCTGAACTCCTAAGAGCTGAAGAAAGTGCTTGTGTAAAATTAGTAAATATAAAGCTTATTGCAATAATTCTTAAATATTGAACTCCCAATTCTATAACTTGAAAATCTCTTGATAAAACCTTCATTATTGGCTCTGCCATAATAAATGCAGCTCCTCCAAATATTAATGAAGCTAAAAATCCAATAGTAATATCTAATCCTAGTACCTTTTTAATATTAACTACATCTTTTCTTCCCCAATATTGAGACATAAATACACTTGCTCCTGCATTTATACCTGAAATACATAACATAAAAATAAAGAAGTATTGATTTGCAAGCCCTACAGCGGCAATAGCTTCTTCTCCTAGTCTACCGACCATCAAATTATCCACAAGATTTAATGATGAAGTAACAAAATTTTGCAGTGTTATCGGTAATGCTAGTGTAAGCATTGTACTTATAAACATCTTATCTTTTAGTATCTTTTTCATCTAACTCCTCCCACTTTAGTTAATTTAATTATTTGCATAAAAAAAAGCACATGGGTAGTCTGGCCGCCCATCTGCTCTTTTAACACTTAAATTTTCTCTAGTTATTTTCTAATAATTATTAAAATTTGTCAACATTATTCTTCAAAGTTATCCACAATCGTAGATATATCATTCTTATAATATTCATATCTCTTTCCTGACTTTGCTATCTTGAAAAAACCTAATGTTACTAAATAATTCAAATCACTTCTAGCAGTTTCATATGAAATATCCAGTTTATTTTTATAGTTTTCTATTGTTACAGTATTAATTTTAGATGATAAAATACTGTTAATAAATTTAATTTGTCTTTCTTCTAATTTTATATTATTTCTTTCAATTAACTCTTTCAATATTTTCTTACCAAATTTATAATTTAACTCACTATTTAAAGATTCAATTGCATCTCTTAATATACCTATGTAAAATCTTATAAAGTAAGTTATATCACCATTTGAAGCTATACTATTTTCAATTGCCGCATTATATTTTTTTAATTTTGAATTTATTAACGTTGATACTGAACAATATTTTATAACTTCATATCCATTAACTAATAGATATTTATATGATAAAAGTTCTGAAAATATAGAATTATATCTTTTAAATGGCCTATTAACTATTATGTATAAATATATTGTTGCAGCTACTATTAATACACTTTTCTCACCATTTTCATTTATTAAGGAAATTAATGTTTTTATGTTATCTGCATTTAATTCATCTCTACTAATGCCTTGTATATTATTCTTATTATCCTTTTTGCCTTTTCCATCAATAATACTATACAAATTCAATATAAACTCTTCGTCAATTTTACAGTCATTATTAATAGCTAATTTCAAATTCTTTAATATTTCATCCGAAATAACTATACTATCTAAATTATCTAACCCTATTAATTCCAACTCTTCCGCTGAATTATTTAACTTCTCCCTTATCTTTTGAGATATATAATTAAATACCCCCAAATTATTTGCTTCATCTATAAACTCAGTATTACAAATAATATCTTCCGTATTGTTAAACCAGTAATTTACAAGCGGTTCAAAATTAGAACTACTCTCCATAGACATTTTTATTCTATCTTCTTCGACCATTTTCCATATTTCTTCCAGCTCTTCTTTGTCGAATATTCTTCTTGAAATTTGCTTTTTGCTAAAATATAAATTTTTAAAATCTTGAATAAGTTGCGTATCCATATTTATCTCCTTACCTATTTACTAAATATATACTATTTAATTCCTAAATTAATTTATATTTATAAACAATTTATATACTATGTTTTACACTATTATTTTACTTCGCAATTATATATTAAAATACTTATTCTTATATTACAAGAATATTATTTATAAATAAAAAAAGGGAGAGACAAATTCACTCCCATAATATGTAAATATAAATTTCCTATATATTCCTTTCAGCTTTCTATCGGATTATATTATTTTCTTCAAATTTAATAAGCTTTTCTTGAATATCTGTATGGTTTCCTGCATATCCTAACAACCTCCCACTTTTACCAGCTACTCTATGACATGGAATTACTATAGGAATAGGATTTGCTCTATTAGCTTGACCTATTGCCCTTACAGCTTTTTCATTTCCAATAGAACTAGCTATATAGCTATAGCTTTTCACTTCTCCATATGGAATTTTTATTAATTCCTTCCATACTAGTTTTCTAAATTCAGTTCCTTCTATATCAAGCTTTAAGTCAAAGTTTCTTCTTTTTCCAGTAAAATACTCATTTAATTGAGTAATTACATCTAAGCATATATTTTTATCTTCTATTAAGTTATTTTTTTTCTTAAATTTGATCCACTCTTCTTCTATTAATTCAATCATTCTTAATCCTTTTACACTCTTCACAATATATATAGGCCCTATTATGCTATCTATTTCATAAAAATATAATTTTTCTCTATTATTTTCCATATTACACCTTCTCTCAAACGTTTACTTATTGCTTTTTCAATATTTATTACAAAATAACTTATTTTACTAGTAAATAATACGAGCATATTTTTGAATTATAGTGTATACTGAGTTAGTTAAGAAAAAATACTATATAGTTATAGTAAAAATTTAACATTACTAAAAATCATATTATATTTTTTTATGATTTAAGGAATGTTAAATCATATAACTAATATAAAATCAAAAAATATATATTATATTTAATTATAAATTATTTTAAATACTAAAAGAAAGAGGATTTTGAATGAACGAAATAAAATTTAGTAACTTAGGGCTTAAGGATACCCTTTTGAAATCTATTAATGATTTAGGTTTTGAAAAACCATCACAAATACAAGCTGAGGCAATACCTGTAGCTATACAAGGATACGATCTTATAGGTCAAGCTCAAACTGGTACTGGTAAAACTGCTGCTTTTGGATGTGGAATTATTAATCATATTTCTAAGAAAAGTGGACTTAGCGCTATAATTTTAGCTCCAACAAGAGAACTAGCTATACAAGTTAATGATGAGCTAAAAAGATTATCAAAATATGATGAGTTAACAATACTACCTGTTTACGGTGGAGATCCAATAACAAACCAAATAAGAGCATTAAAAAGAAATGTTAATATTGTAGTTGGTACTCCTGGTAGAGTTTTAGATCATATAAAAAGAGGAACTATAAAGCTGGATGCAATTAAATTCTTAGTTTTAGATGAAGCTGATGAAATGTTAAACATGGGCTTTATAGATGACTTAGAAGATATAATAAAGCAATTACCAAGTGAAAGACAAACTTTATTATTCTCAGCAACTATGCCTGAACAAATAAGAAAATTAGCTAAGAGATATATGAAGCCTGATGCAAAACATATATCTATAAAGAAAACTTCTATGACCGTGTCTAAGATAACTCAAAACTTCTTTGAAGTATCTCATAAGACAAGATTTGAAGCACTTTGTAGAGTTTTAGATTTCGATACTCCATCATCTGCAATTATATTCTGTAGAACTAAGAAGGGTGTAGATGAATTAGTTGAAGGTATGCAATCAAGAGGATATGTTGTTGAAGGTATGCACGGAGATATGTCCCAAGCACATAGATTAAGAACATTAAAGAAATTTAAAGAAGGTTCTTTAAATTACTTAGTTGCAACAGATGTAGCTGCAAGAGGTATAGATGTTGAAGGGATAACACACGTTATAAACTATGATTTACCTCAAGACGTTGAAAGCTATGTTCATAGAATAGGTAGAACTGGAAGAGCAAATAGAGAAGGTATAGCTTACTCATTAGTTTCTCCAAAAGAATATTCAATGTTAAAACAAATAAAATCAGTAACTAAGAGTGATATAACTAGAAAAAATATCCCAACAGTTAATGATATATTTAACAGTAAATCAAAATCAATATTAGAAGATGTAACTAATACTATTAATGATTCTGATTACTCAAAGTTTATTCCAGTAGCAACAGAATTAACTCAAAAGTATGATTCTGTAGAGATTATTGCTGCTTTAATAAAAACTAAATTCAATGATGATTTATTAGAAACTTATACATCTGATGTTTTAGAAGCTCCTAAATCAGAAGATATACGCTTATTCTTATCAATAGGAAGAAGAGATGGAATAAATCCTAAAACTCTAGTTAACTTTATTAAAGATACAGCTAGAATAAAGGCTTCTTCAATAGGTGATATAGATATATTAGAAAACTTCTCATTTGTTAATATAGCTCCAGATGTTAAGGATAAGGTTCTTGATAAATGTATAGGTGTTAGGCTTAATAAGAGAAAAGTAAACATCGAAGTCGCAAATAAAAATAGAAAAAGAAAATAATTAAATAAAAATAAGGCTATTTTAAGCTTGAGGTAAGCGTTAAATAGCCTTTTGTGTTATTTACATTTCTTTTTTATTCCTTCATAAAGATATTTTATATATTCTATATCCTTACCTTCTTTTTCAAGAATACTTATTCTATCCTCTACTCTCTTAATAGTTTCCTTAGCTTCATCAAAATCTTTTTGATTTATACATGCACTTGTATATTCTAATAAATAATCTATCTTTAATACTAATTCTGCTAAATCCTCTCTATCTTCATTTACTAAATCTACTAATAAGGAATATATTTTAGGAGATGTGTCCTTTCTTACACTACTTAGTAAATCATTATTTTTACTAGTTTTTCTTTTCATATCATCACCTCTATCTATAAATGTATAACTCTTTTATATTTTTTTATTATTTATAATAATTTATATCATATTTTAATAATATACCCAATACATTTTTAAATATAAAGGAATTTTAGGAGGTTTATATTAATGCAAAAATACATTTGTGTACCTTGTACTTATGTTTATGATCCAGAATATGGCGACCCAGAAAACGGAATAGATCCAGATACAGCCTTTGAAGATTTACCTGATGATTGGGTTTGCCCAGTTTGTGGTGCTTCCAAAGATGAGTTTGAGCCTTTAGATGAATAAATCATAATAAAAAACAGTCTTAAAGACTGTTTTTTATGTTCTCTTAACCAAATCAAATTTAAACCTATCTATATATAATACTGTATCAGTAGATAAATTAGCAGTATTATTAACTATCTTATCTATTTCTTTTAATGTATCACTAATATCTTTTTCATTTTTAACATTTTCATATGCTAGACTTCCTAAATGAGCTAACTTATTCTTTACTTCATTGTCAAAGTTTAAAAGTGGTATTCTTGATACATATCCTGATGTTATCATATTACTTCTATTTAAAACACCTCTAACTAAATAAGTAACTAAAGTAGAGTTTAAATACGCTAGTAACCAAAATATATCTTTATCTTCGCATATAATGCAAGTATTTACACCAAAAGTGCTTTCTTTAGGTAGCTTGCAAGCTGTAAATTGTACTCCCATTGAAGAGCAAATTATTCCCGTTTTATATAAAAGCTCTTTATTTCTTACTATAAAATTAGGAATACTTTTAGATATATTCATAAAATCTTTATTTATATACATGATTTTATTTGTATAGTATCTATCTCTACCTGGATTCTTATAAAACGGAACTATATATGGCTCCTTCTTTTCTTTTGAAAGATACAATTTATCATTTCCTGTTGATATTCCAGTTATACACTTAAATTGTTCTCCTAGCCTATAAAGCTTAAATAAATCTTTAATCTCATTTGGACATTCTAAGATAAATTCACTGTTATCTATGATATTATTTAACACTATATCCTTTAATTTATATAAATGATTTTCATCTGATTTTAAAATACTAACTAACTCTTCTCGACTTCTGCATCTATTATTTATGATTATATTTCCTTGATAATTTAATCCCTTTTGTAGTATAACTATACTAGTTCTTACTTCCGCTCCTTGCTCTAAAAACAAGTCAGTTGGACACATAGTTATTTCATGTATAGAGCACGTATTCAATATTTTCTTTCTTAGCCCATCATAGCTTTTAGACGTTAAAAATGAATCATGTGTTATTATTCCTATTACAGCTCCATCCTTAGCCATATCCATTATAGCTGAAATAAAAATTCCATACATATTATGAACACCTACATCATTGAAATATTTCTTTAATTCTTTTTTATTATCTCTTATATATTGAACTTCATGACAATTATAAGGTGGATTTAAAACATAATAATCATAATTTAAATTTTTTATTTGATTATTTGAATTAATAAATTCATAATAATATTTTATAAAATCTGTATTTTCAAAATTACAGTTATATTCTTCTTTATATTTAATGATATCTATACCATAAGTTTCTATGTTAAACTTATTGAAAGGATTAAGCATTTCTTCTCTTCCACAACATGGATCGAAAACACTCTTACCATTATTTTTTACATCTATTACTCGCCTTGTAATATAATCACATATAAAACTTGGAGTTGAATAATAACCTATTTGTCTTTTATCTATAGATAAATCATCTATTATTTTTTCCTTTAATACTTTTTCTTTTCTTCCCATAAACGCTTTCTCCAAATTTAATTTTAGATACTATATTACAAAACAAAACTTTTAATTTATATAGTCCCATAACTTATAATAGTATTATAACAATCCAAATAGCATATTTGAATTTAAATAATATATTTTACTTATTTAATAAACTATCAAAATTATTAGCACTTAAAACTAAAATATCACCCTTATTTATGACGGTAGATCCCTTCGGAACTATAACATCATCTCCACGCTTTATCATTACTATTAATACATCTTCGGGGATATCAGAATCCATGATACTCTTATCAACCCACTTGCTATCCTCATATATATTAACTTCTAAAAGCTTTGTACTTTTATCTTCTTTATAATCATTGAATGTTTTTAATACTGGTACACTGTCATCAACTAAATCTAGCTTTTGCGCTACTTTTGGTATTAATGTCCCTTGTATAGCTACTGAGAATAATGCTATAAAGAACATTATATGGAATATATCATTTTGTATATTAACTCCATAAGTCATAGAGAATATAGCAAAAACTATTGATGCAGCTCCTCTAAGTCCAACCCATGATATGAATATCTTTTCCTTAACAGAATAATTGAACTTACTTAAAATTATAAATGTGGCTAATGGTCTTGCTATTAATATCATAAATAATGATATTGCTATAGATATACCAACTACTTGTGGTAATTTAGATGGGAATGATAAAAGCCCTAAAATAAAGAATAAAGCAATTTGCATTATCCATGACACTCCATCAAAGAAATGGAATAAACTCTTCTTATGAGGTATCTTACTATTACCAATTATAATCCCTGCCATATATACGCTTAGATATCCATTTCCTCCAGGCCATTCACTTACTGCATATGATAATATAGCAATAGCAGTTATAAATATTGTATAGAAACCTTCTATTTCAAAATTAGCACGCCTAATTATATAGACAGCTCCTTTAGCTAATATACTTCCTATTAATATTCCAAATAATATTTGCTTTATTACCATTGGAACAATAGAACCTACCGCTGTGCTAGACATAAATGTTAAAACTATAAGCGTTAACATATATGCAATAGGGTCATTACTGCCACTTTCTATCTCTAATAAGGGTGCAAGTGATCCCTTTAAATTAAGCTTCTGAGAACGTAGTATTGAGAATACTGATGCTGCATCAGTTGATCCAACAACAGATCCTATAAGTAACCCTTCTAATAAACTTGTACCTAATATATAATAACAAAATAACCCTGTAAGCCCTGCTGTAATTATAACGCCTAAGGTCGACATTAATATAGATGGAACAGCTGATTCTTTAGCCATTTTCCAATTGGTACCGAATCCCCCATAAAACATTATAAACACTAATCCTAACGAACATAGTTTACTAGTTAATTCATAATCATCAAAATATATTCCTACAATTCCATCAGATCCAAATAGCATCCCTAACACTATAAAAATTAAAAGCATTGGAACTCCAAATTTGTATAAAATCTTACTGGATGTTATGCAAATTAATAATATTAACCCGCATATAATCATTAATTCAACCATATTACCTCCTTTAAGATATTTATTTTACTCTTTAATTATACACTAAAATTTATAACTATTCTAATTGACTAGCTTTTGTTCATCTTTATAAAAAATTTTAATGGATAATTATATATTACTAAATATTATATGTAATTCATTTTTCCAATTGTATAAACTCAATTCATAAAAAATGAACTTACTAATAATTTATATTAAAAGTAAGTCCATTATATTTAATTATTTTTTATTCCTAATTTATTCTAATTGTTTCTCCTGGATATATTAAATTTGGATCGCTTATATTGTTTATTTTTGCTAAGTGTTCCCATGTTGTTCCGTATCTTTGTGCTATTTCTGATAAAGTGTCTCCCTCTTTTACTATATAACTTTTTACTGAATTATTTGATGGTCCATTACTTATTACTATTGTTTCTCCTGGGTATATTAAATTTGGGTCACTTATATTATTTATCTGTGCTAGCCTCTCAGCTGTTGTTCCATACATTTGTGCTATTCCTGATAGAGTATCTCCATCCTTTACTATATAAGTTATCCTTGTCCCTCCTGATGTGCTTCCTGCTGAACTACCTGAACCAATCTTTAGAACTTGTCCTGGATATATCAAATTTGGATCGCTTATATTATTTATTTGTGCTAAATGTTCCCATGTTGTTCCGTATCTTTGTGCTATTCCTGATAGAGTATCTCCAGATTGAACTGTATAAGTTATAGTTGTTCCCCCTTGATTTGTACCTGGAACATTAGGTGTAACTCCTGATAATAATATCCCATCTGTGAATACATCTAAAGGACAGTACCCACTTATCCCTGGTACAGTTCCTGTTTCAGAATATTGGAATCCTACCCACCTATTCCATATAGGGTTATCACCAGGTGTAGTAACATCATAATTTGCTATCCATAATGGGTATTTTGCTAAGCTACTTGTAAGATTTGTCCTTGCGAAGTGAGTATATGTGTACACTACCACATCTCTTCCTGTAAGTCTTTTAACCTCTTCTAAAAATGTCACACACATGCTAGATAACTCAGATGCTCCATACCCATCTGCTACTTCAATATCTAAAGCCAATCTACAATTGAAACTCTTTCCTTTTACATAGCTTGAAAAATAATTAGCTTGAGTCTTTGCATCTACTCTTGGTCTAAAGAAATGGTAAAATCCTATTAACATATTGTTACTTTTAGCCCCTGAATAATACTCATCTGCTCTAGGATTTAAATAATAGTCTCCTTCTGTTGCCTTTATATATACAACTTTAACTCCACTATTACTTACTTGATTAAAATTAACCTCACCTTGCCAACTTGATATATCTATTCCTTTGTATTTTCCAGCGCTTATTGATTGCATATCATCCTCTCCTCTAATGTTAGAATTTAAAATATTTTAAGTTATAATATAATATGCAATTATTCTTATAAATGTAATTGATATACTTCCTGTATCTTTATAATAATCATAAATATTCAGCAATTACGCCATATACCTCTCTGTATTTAGTCATCATTACTTTATTTATATCTATTACATACTTCTCTTTGAAAGTGAATTATATATTTTCAATATTTTATTCCATGTATTTGGTCCAACTATTCCATCCTGTGATAGATCAAATAACCTTTGAAATGCTACAACAGCCGCTCTTGTTCCATCACCAAATATTCCATCAATTGCTATACTAGGTATATTATATTTATTCGAAATATTCCATAAATAATGCTGTAATTCCTTTACCTTATCTCCTTTTAACCCATACTTCAATAAATAGCCTGGATACTTACCATCTAATCCTATATCGCCTGTGTCTCCTGGGGCTCCTGCATTTCCTGGGTCTTCTTCTTCTGGTTCTTGACCTAATTCTGCTAATCTCTTTACTCCAACATAAATACTAGATATTTTATACCAAGTAGCTCTACCTACAACTCCATCTGAAGTCAAATTAAATACTTTTTGAAATACTTTAACAGCATTTTCTGTTTCCTTACCAAATTTTCCGTCTTCAGGATATATCTTAGGAATAGCAGGGAAATTCTTTGATATCCTATTTAATCTTTTTTGTATTGTTTTAATATTCTCATTTATATCATTAAGTCTCATTACATAACCAGGATATGATTCAGGAACTCCTTCAACAAGCTCAGCTCTTACAAGCTCCTTATCCTGTCCAAAATAATACTTTATTATCTCCAATGCAGACATACCCGAATTAGCCAAGTCTACAGTCCCCCATTGTGATAATCCCTCACATTTTACAGTTGTCCCATTACAATACTGAGCAAAAAATGGTGTCTTATTCCCTATTGTTCTAATATACTGATTAAAAATTTCATCTACTATCTTGCTTATATTCTCAAATATATTTCTATCTTTTACAAAAAATTGATCATATGCAGTTGAATTTGTTATTTGAAATGAATATCCCATATTTCTGTACCATTCTGTATATACCCTATTCAATGCAAAAGAAATCTGGCAATATACATTAGCCCTTATTGCCTCTTCAGGCCAGGTAGGATATATCTCAGAAGAAGCCACATTTTTAATATAGTCTATAAACCTTACTGTAACATTTTCTGCATTTACATTAGGTGCTCCTAAATGAACAGTTATAAATTCAGGTATAAATACATTTGAGAAAGTAAAAGGTGTACTTACTAAACTTCTCTGCATATCCCTAGTTGACTTCTCATCCGGTTGTTGCTCCCGCTTAACTGTTTCTCTATAAGATCTCATCATCCCTAGTTCAACACTTTTCTCTTCCATTTCTATATTTTGTATAGAAGTTATTCCTTCAAATACACTAACTCCTTCTACTATAACGTCCTTATATCCATCAGAAGTAACCCTTATATTGTATATTGAATATATATTTTTACTTTCGCCTTCTTCATAAGGTTCCCTTAACATTCCACTATCAGGTGTATCTACTGATATTATCTCACTTCGCCCACTTATATCAAAAGCATCTTCTTTTTCATAAGCTATGTCTTCAGTTTCTGAATTACTAATAACAATATTTCCTTTTGATATTGGTAATAAATCTTTTACTCTGAACAATCTTACTAATATATTTCCTTTTGACAATCTAACACCTTCTAAAATTATTATTATAGTATTTTATTCTCATAAATTTAAAATGTGCTATAAACAAGAACTAATTTTAAAAATCACAGAATACTATTAATTTAAATTTAATATCTTTAAAAAGTTATCTATCTCTTCCTCTTCTAGATATATTTGTCCTAAAGTTCCATGCTTTAAATCAATTTTTTTTAATGAATGAAAATCAGATCCTGCAGTGTATATAATATTTTTTTCTTTTGCTATATTTACAAAATACTCTGTTTCATTTTCCTTATTTCTATAATACTTTGCTTCTATCCCATCGAAATTCAAATTTATTATTTGTTCAAAAATCCTTCTATCAAGTAATGTAGGATGAGCCAAAACTACCTTTGCATTATAATGATGTAAAAAATCTATCCCAGCTGAAGTTGATATCTTCCCACCCTCCGATTTAAAGCTTAGCTTTCCTTTAAAATAAATTTGACATGCCTTGAATTTTCTAGTATTTAAATTATTTAAAATCATTTTAAATTCATCACTTTGATATACTTCATCAGTAAAATAACCTAATATATGAACCTTACTACCCTTAAATCTAGTAGATAACTCTATTCCTGGTATTACTCTTACACCATGTATTTGACCAACCTTAACAGCTTGTTTATTCCCATTTACAGTATTATGGTCTGTTAATGCAATTATATCTACTCTTCTTTCCTTTGCTAACAATACTATTTCTCCAGGTTTTAGCTCACCATCTGATTCCGTTGAGTGAATATGAAAATCTCCTTTCTTGTACATTCCCTAATCCCTTTTGATTACTTATGCTTCATAATATTTAAATATATTAGTTTTTGATATACTCTTTATAGAAATTAATATAATTTACATAATAAAATGGCTACAATATAAATATGTGATAAATACTTATAGATTAAGAAGGGATTTTTAATGAATTATATAGTATATGATTTAGAATTTAATCAAAAATATATATCGAGTAATACTAGTGATAGAAATAATGATAAATCCATCGATGCCACTATGAAGCAACTTCCATTTGAGATAATCCAGATTGGAGCTGTAAAACTTAATGAAAACCTAGAAATAATATCAAAGTTCAACGAGCTAGTAAGACCTATAGTTTATACTGATATTAATCCCTACGTGGAAAACATAACTAAAATTAATAAAGATATGCTATCAAACTGCGAAACATTTTCTAGTGTTTATAAAAGATTTTTAAGATTTATAGGAAATGAGGAGTCAATTTTATGTGTATGGGGAAAATCAGATATAAAAGAATTTATAAGAAATATAAAGTTTAATAATTTACAAGCTTCATTATTTCCTAGTAGATATATTGATGTTCAAAAACATACCTCTAATCTCTTCAATCTTCAGAAGGGAACACAAATTGGATTGAAAACTGCTGTTGAACTTTTAAACATAGATTTTGAAGATAACTTTCATGATGCTTTTTATGATGCCTTTTATACATATGAAGTTTATAAAAAAATTTATAACCCTTCAATAACTCCTAAAGTATATAATGATAATAATAGAGTAAATAAATCTAAGGTTAAGCTTGATACTAATGCTTTATTTAATCAATTTAGTAAGATGTATAATAAAGAGCTAACTGTCGAAGAAAAATCTATGATAAAAACTGCATATAACATGGGGAGAACTGGACAGTTTATAAAATAACTTTATGTTAGTATTTATGATAAAAAGCTGCTATTAAATTTGATAGCAGCTTTTTATTAGTTATTAATAATTGCATTAATAGTTGTTTGCATTTTATTACTTAAATTAATATCCTTTAACAATACCATAGATATTAAATCAAGAAGATACATTGCAGAAAACTGAGTATTGATAAATTTACTTCTGTCTACAAAATTAGGATTATACACTATACATTTTATATCTGAATATTTACTTATTGTGCTTCCTTCAAAGCCTGTAATTGAAACTATTTTCGCCCCATTTTCCTTTGATTTTCTTAAAGAGTGTATTACTTCTTGTGTTTCTCCAGATATAGAAATTCCTATAACTAAATCATTTTCCGATACTATAGAGCTATTTATAATCATCATATGAGAATCTGAAATACAATGTACATTAAATCCCATTCTTAAAAGCCTTTGCATCATTTCTTCCCCTGTTAATCCTGAGCTACCAACACCGTAAATATATATATTCTTAGCTTTCTTTATTTCATTTACAATCTTGAATATTTCTTCTTTATCAATTAACATCTTAGTTCTTTGTATAACTTCATTATAATACTGATATGTATATGCAAATATGCCATCTTCATCATTTATAGGCACTTCTACCTTATTGGATCCAAGCTTTATTTTCATATCTACAAAGCTATCACATCCGATTTTCTTAGCAAATCTTGTTATTGTGGCACCTGATGTTCCTATTTCCTTCGCTAAATCAGTAATATTTATATTTTTAATTTTATCGGCATGTTGCATAATATAGTCTGCTATGTCTTTTTCCTTACCAGAAAATTCATTATACTTTCTTTGTACCTCACATAAAATATCCACTTAATATCCTCCATAATCTGATATACGTATTAATTTATAATTTATATATTTAGAATAACATTAAAATAGACTAAATAAAAGAGGTAGAGATCTATGCCTCTACCTCATAAGTATTATAATGCTTTTAAAATTTCATCATTGAATTTCTTTGTTATTAATTGTGGTCTTGTTATTGCACTACCAACTACAACAGCACAAGCTCCTTTTTCTAAAGCAAGTCTTGCCTTTTCAGGAGTATCAAAGTTTCCTTCTGCTATTACTTCTGATTTACAATCTTTTATTAAAGCTTCTAACACTTCAAAATTATTCATTCCCTTAGAATGCTCTGTATATCCAACCAAAGTAGTTCCAACATAATGGAATCCTAATTCCCCAGCTCTTAAGCCTTCTTCTATAGTTGATATATCTGCCATAAATTTTTGTTCAGAGTACTTTTTAAATATTTCCTTTAAAAATTCCTCATCTTGATTTATTGTAGCATCTAAAGCTATAACATCAACTCCAGTTTCTACAAGTTCATCAACTTCCTTCATTGTTGGAGTTATATATGGCTTCATATTTTCATAATCTATTTTTATTATACCTATTACAGGTAAATCAACTTCTTTCTTTATAGCAACAATATCTTGAACACTATTGGCTCTTATACCTATAGCTCCACCTTCCTTAGCTGCTACAGCCATTCTACTCATTATATAAGAGCTGTGTAGTGGTTCATTTGCTAGTGCTTGACATGATACGATTAATCCTCTATCTATTACTTTCACTCTTATTACTCTCTCCCTATAATTTCATTTATTTTTTGCTTTAATGGATCTGCTTTTGCTCCAAATATTGCTTGAATTCCGCCTTTAACTTCTAAAACAGCAGTTGCTCCTAAAGCTTTAATCCTATCCTTATCTACTTTACTTACATCTTTTACAGCTACTCTTAATCTTGTTATACATGCATCGACATCATCTAAATTTTCTTCTCCGCCTAATGCTTCTAAAATTTGAGCTGCTGTTTCATTCATACTATCTTTTGTAACTACTTTAACTTCTTCACTATCTTCTTCTCTACCTGGAGTCATAACATTAAACTTAGTTATTAAGAATCTAAATGTGAAGTAGTATAATGCAAACCAAATTACTCCTACTATTAATACATATATCCAGTTTGTTTTATCATTGCCTTGAAGAACTCCAAATAATGTGAAGTCTATTAATCCACCTGAGAATGTATTACCAATTGATATATTTAGTATATCTGCTATAAAGAATGATAATCCATCAAAGAATGCGTGAACTACATATAACCATGGTGCAACGAATAAGAACATGAACTCGATTGGCTCAGTTATACCAGTAACAAATGATGTTATTGCCGCACCTAAGAATAATCCACCAACTAACTTTCTCTTTGCTTTAGGTACACAATGATACATAGCTAAACATGCTCCTGGTAATCCAAACATCATTGTAGCAAAACGTCCTGCAAAGAATCTTGTTCCTTCTGTAAACAATCCAGTATGGTTTGGATCTGCTAATTGTGCAAAGAATATATTTTGCGCTCCTGTAACTGTTTGACCTGCAACTGTTGCAATTCCACCTAATTCTGTGTACCAGAATAGTGGGTAAATCATATGGTGTAATCCGATTGCTCCTGTTAATCTTAACAAGAACCCATATAAGAATGTTCCTATTGGTCCTAATCCAGATATTGCATTACCTGCTGAAACTAACCATCCTTGGAATGTTGGCCATATTAAAAAGAATATAGCGCCAATAAAAATTGCTGAGAATGAAGAAACTATTGGTACAAATCTTGATCCTCCAAAGAATCCTAAAACAGCTGGTAATTGAATATTTCCATATTTATTATGAAGATATGATACCGTTAATCCAATTACTATAGCTCCAACAACACCTGTATCTATTGATTCAACCGCTGGGTTAAAAGCTGTAATCATTCCTTTAATTGATGCATTCATAACTAAGAATGAAACTGCACCTGCAAGTCCTGCAGTACCCTTATCCCTTTTAGCAAGACCTACTGAAAGACCTATACACATAATAAGTGCTAAATTTGAAAATACTACATCTCCTGCAGATGACATAATTGAGAAAATTCCTTGTAACCAAGAAATATTTAAAAACGGATAAGCTTGTACAGTATTAGGGTTTGATAATGCTCCCCCTATACCAAGTAATAAACCAGCTGCTGGTAATATAGCAATTGGTAACATAAAGGCTTTCCCAATTTTTTGTAATTGCTTGAACATTTATATGCCTCCTCTATTATTGAAAAATTTTTTATTTCTTTTGTTTCTTTAAAATTATTTTCTTCTGAATACATTTACATACTACCATGAAAACAATTTTAATTCAAGTACTTTTTTTAAAATTATTTTCACAACAAATTTATATTCTGTAAACTTCCTTAATTATTATTTGATGTTATACAATGTATTATTCTAAAAAATAAAACCGCATCGAAATTAATGATGCGGTTTTAAGTTCTATTTTAAACTATTCTTATAATTACAAAGCTCTATTCCCATAGACTCAATCAGCTCTTTAAGTTCTTTAGATGTAAGTATTTTTAATTCTTCTGCTCTTTTTATGTTATAAGAGCTTGTTTCCATAATAAAGCTATCAACATACGCTGGATGGCTCATAGTTTCTAAAATTTCATATTTCTCCAGTTTGCTTTTCAATTGCTTAAAGGCATCTATATTAACAGTCTCATTATAAAAAAGTCCATCATAAGGAATTATTTTATCATAATCTAATTCATAACATAGTCCCCCTCTTATAGGAAGATTGTATTTTTCTAATAACTTTTCCACAACAGGCTTCAAAAACTTAAATGTATGAACATGATGATGTGAATCTAAATGAGTTATTTCAATTCCCCTACTTTTAACTTTTTCAATTTGAGCGCAAAACTCTTTGTATATTTCCTCTAGATCAAACCCCTCTACATCCTCATCTGGATTTATCCTCTTATAGAAAAATCCGTTTTCATCTACTATTGTTTTATGCGAATCCAATACAGGTTTATATGCAGATAAAGTTAGATGAACCCCACATCCTAGATTGGGACATTCCTCTAATAATTCAACTGCATGATTAAACCCTGGCATTCCTGCCATTATTGAAGTGCTTCTTACAACTCCATTTCTATATGCATCAATTATTCCATAGTTAACTCCCCTACTAAATCCAAAATCATCAGCATTTATAATTAGCTTCATAATATATTCCCCTCTTCATCTATCTTTCCCTTTTTTCTAGTTTATTTAACATTTAAAAATAATCGTATATTATACCTTATAAATTATAACATTTTGAACAAATACTTCCAAGGTTGTATTTATCTTTTTTATCCCATCTTACTAATATCGTGAATAAACTAATCTACTCCTACTAATCATAATACATATCAAATAATATTGTATGTGAGGTGCTTACCTATGAAAAAGACTCTTAAGTTTTGTTCCATAATACTCTTAACCATACTCTACTCATTTGTACATATTAGCTATTATCCTAAAGCAGCTTCAGATGTAAATCTAGTAGAAGACTCTGCAAATAATAATTCTTTACCTCATCACTTTCGAAAGATCCCTGATGAAATAACTCTCAAAAAAAATCAGGATATTAATTTAAAAGGTTTAGATAAATTAAATATGTCTGGAAGCGCTCAATTCTCCGAATCTGCTCTTTCTTTAATAAAAGATTCCATACCTGATAACTTTTCTATAATTTCTGTTGATTTAAGGCAGGAATCTCATGGTTTTATAAATGGAATAGCTGTAAGTTGGAAAAACTCAGATAATAGTGCTAATAAAGGATTAAGCTTACCTGAAGTATTATCTACTGAAAATAAACTTTTAAAATCCATCAAGCTTGGTACTCCTATTACCTTTCATAATAATAAAGAAACTGTAGTTCCTAAATCTGTTCAAAGTGAACTTGAGCTTACTAAATCAAAGGAAATCGGATATGTTCGCATTCCTGTAACAGATGGGCAAGTACCTACTGATGATATGGTAGATTATTTCATTGACTTTGTTAATAAATTACCTGATAACGCTTGGCTCCATTTTCATTGCAAAGCAGGAATAGGAAGAACTACTACTTTTATGATAATGTACGATATTATGAAAAATTATAAAGACGTAAGTTTGAATGATATTATTAAACGCCAAGTAGTATTATCAAAAATGAGTGATAAAAATGCTCAAGACTTTTATAGTGGCAATCATTTTAAGTTTTTAAATAATTTTTATAATAATTATGTATCTAAAAATACTCATTCTAGCAATTATCAAAACTTTACAGATAATCTAGATGATTATTACATTAAAAAATCTATTATACCTGAACATTTATATGTAATTTCTGAAACTAATATGAGTAAAGAAGAGCAGACTATAATTTCTGCTCTTCAAGGCATTATATCAAGCAAATCTGAATTTCAAATTTATATTCTTCCTACTAATGAACCTGACTACAAATTATGGTTAGATAATCTAAATAAAAATTATAATATTAGTTATGAAAATATTTTAGACCCCTGGAGGCTATTAAATATATTTAAATCTAATATCACTGGTTACATATTATATAATAATTCAAATCCCTACTCCATTAACAATGCCTGTTCTCTTGCATCATTAAAAAACTCATTACCTATTGATGAATCTCTAGAATCTAAAGTTAAAACTTATGGGATAGATAATCTAATTGAAGATTGCAGGAATACAGATAAATACTGGGCTTATAAAAACCTATGGAATTCAGGACTAAATCATACTACAGTTATAGAACTATCTCTTGAAAAGTCTATGGCTTTAAGAGATTATGCAATAATGTCAAAATCACTTATATTCTATGAAAATAACGTAAATGATTTTTCATTAAGAAAAGATATATTTAGCTCCATGGATAATATTGCTCGTTGCTTAGGATGGGGACCTGATGAATTTAATAACGTAAGTATAGCATCAAAATATGGGGTAGATACCATCGCTGCAGATTGGTCTTGTAATCTATCCGTATTGAGCTCATTTCCTATTACCACACAAACTCAAAAAACTCACAATGAATTTCCTGAAGAAAATAATGTTCATTATGTAACTTTTATTATGTCTGATGGAGATAACCAACAATGGCTATTAGGAAGCAATTATGGTTCAAAAAAATGGTATGGTTCAAAAAATAGAGGAAATTTTAATTTAGGTTGGTCACTAAGCCCTTCTCTTTATTATTTAGCACCAACAGTATTTAAAAAGTATTATGAAAGTGCAAGTTCATCAAAGTATTCAGATTATTATCTTGTTTCTCCTTCTGGGAATGGATATATATATCCTAGTAAATTTCCTGAATACAAATTAGATAATTATATCCAAAGGCTAAATAACTACATGAAACAAGTTGATCAAGAATATGTATTAATAATCGATGATAACTCTTTATATAATGAACCTTTATGGGACAAATATACTACTTGTTCAAATATCGATGGTTTGTTCTATCTTGATTATAAAAAAAATAATAATTATGAAGGTAAAATAATTTGGTCTAATAATAAACCTGTAGTATCTTGTCGTGATTTACTTTGGGAAGGCTTAGAAGATGAGGAAGAACTAATTAATAAAATTAATTCTAGAGTTGAATTAGGTTGTACAAATATTAAAGACCCAGAATCATATACATTTGTTTATGTTCATGTATGGAGTAAAACTATGGATAATGTTCAACATGTTGTTAATAAAATAAATAGTAATCCCAAGGTTAGAATTGTTACTCCAGATACTTTTATGAAATTAATTAAAAATAATTTGTCTGCCACTTATTAATAACTTTATTATTAAAGAAAATTTGATGAAAGCTATATAAATAATCCCACATTCAGTATTGTCTCACTTAAATTTAAAATAATATTTCTTCATATAAATTTCTGGAATTCTTAAGGGGCTCGCGAAACGCGAGCCCCTTTTAATCCATTGATTTTACTTGCTTATAGATTAAAATACGTAACTATTACCATTTCTACGTCCTCAATATTTCATTTATATATTGAAGTAAATTTACAATGCTAATACTAATTATCTTGCATACTTCACAATAATATCTCTTAGCGTAGTAACTACTTCCCTACCAGCTCTATCATTATAATATTTTGCAAACCTTTCATCGGCAACATACATTTCTGCTAATCCAATATGAGCTTCTTTTGAGTAACTAGACCAAGAAAAGCTTAACCAAGCTTTATGCTTTTCATAAACACTTTTAGCTTTTTCCGAATCTAAATCTCCTGTATTTAAAACTTCAAGCAAATCCTCAAACATTTCATTTTCTATACTTTGCATCTTTTTAAAATTTTCTTCAGTCATATTCATAAACTTTTTATTTGATTCTTCTACAATTTCAGAACCGTACTTTTCTCTAATTTCTTTTCCGTATTTACTTTCATTTTCTTGTAGTTTTTCCTTTTTAAAACCCTCAAATTTCTCTTTATTTGACATTTCTATCTCTCCCTTATTATATTCTAATGTTTTTTCTACAGTTAAAATCAATTGATCAAGTTGATTTCGTCTAGAAATAAGTCTTTGGTGATGTTCAATTAAAGATTGGCAAATATCAAAATCAGGATTAGTTATTATTTCTTGTATATCTTCTAATTTCATATCTAATGACCTATAAAGTAAAATCTGTTGTAATAAATCCACTTCTTTCTGTGCATAAATACGATATCCAGAAGAATTAACTCTACAAGGCTTTAATAATCCTATTTCATCATAATATCTAAGGGTTCTAGTACTTACCCCTGCCAATTCAGCTAGCTTTTTAATTGTATATTCCATATCATTACCTCCTGACAATTTAATAATAAAGGATTACGTAGCGTTAATGTCAATACAAAAATATAATACTTTTAATTTTATAATCTTAAGCATAAAAAAGCTTAATCCATATGTTTTAAAATTTTATAAAAATATTAAGTTAATTAAGCTTTTATGATATTTGAATATATTTTTTTATAGTGCTAAAATTTAGTTAAACAATAGATGTTATTTATTAATAATATCTATTAATATTTTTTATTGAAGGTGAATTAATATGTTAGATCAAAAAACAATTGATATAATTAAAAGTACAGTACCAGTATTAAAAACTCATGGAGTAGAAATAACTACAACATTTTATAAAAATATGTTTGAAAAAAATCCAGAAATTAAATCACTATTTAATATGGACAAACAAGAATCAGGTGAACAACCTAAGGCTCTAGCTATGGCAATATTAGCTTCTGCACAAAACATAGATAACTTACCAGCAATTATGCCTGTAGTAAATAGAATTTCAGAAATTCACTGTAATGCAGGCGTTAAAGAAGAACATTACCCAATAATAGGAAGTAACCTATTATTTGCAATCAAACAAGTTTTAGGTGATGCTGCAACAGATGAAATCATGGAAGCTTGGGAAAAAACATATGGAGTTCTAGCAGGTATCTTTATAGATGTAGAAAAGAAACTATATCTTTCAAGACAATAATTTATGTATTTACTAAGTTATGATATATTTATATGAGAATAAAAGGATTATGGTAGGCCATAATCCTTTTATTTTATTTAATATATTATATAATCCAAGATTGATGTACTACCACTCTCTGCCTGGATCATCGGCCATACTATTAACAGTTCCACGAGGATATAAAACTGAATAGTGATCTAAAACAGCCTTTTCATTTTTACTATCTGAAAAAACAAATAATAATTTGAAATCATCATTTACCTTATACCCAATTATTCTTTCGTTTAAATCTGTTATAACTTCATACTGTGGTTCTCCAAAATATGATATTATATCTTGTAAGTTTAAATCTTTTAATGATTTATCAAAAGATCTTACTTCAAATATTTGAGCTCCTTTATTACATCCAAATGCTAAGTTTTTACTTTCAAAAGTATAATAAATCCCTTTAGCTTCAGCTATATAGTTTGAAGCATCTTCCTTACCATAAGCATTATTAACTTCATCGATAACACCATCTTTTGCTTTAAATTCACTGTTTATAACCATTCCACTTTGGGCCTTATTTTTTATATTATTTAATAAGTCACCTTTATAATTATCTACATTTTTAGTATTACTCTCACCTAAGTTTCCATTATCAGACTCTCTATCCTTAGGCGAAGTATCCTTAGATGAGTCTTTACTTATATCTTTGCTCGTATCTTTGTCAATATCTATAGACTCACTGCCATTGCTTTTATTATCATTAGATGGCTTCTTATATCCACATGCTGTAAGTGAAATTATAAAAGTTGCTATGATAGTAATAATTAGTATTCTTTTCTTCATTCTACTTCCTCCTTAATAAAACTTTATATATTTATATTGTACTCATTTTTAATATATATTTTCATTTTCACGTAAAACTTCATATTAATATCACTATATATTTATTTGCCTCAAGTTCTTACTTGCAAAATTCACTATATTATCATTATAGTTATGACTTATCATTCTAAAATTAAATATACTTATATTATTTAAAAAAGCTCTATTGCACTCAATTTTATATTTTATAAACACCTTTAATCTCCCTATCACTAATATACTATACATATAAAATATGGTGAAAATATGACTTTTTATATAATAAAACCGTTCAATTTACAAAGTATTATATACATCCTAAATTTTAAATGCTATAATAATAATCCATTTATTGATACATACTATTTATAGGTACTGATAAATGAATTATTATGGAAAGTGTCAGGTGAAATTTATGATTGATGCAAAATTATTAGTTGAAAAGGCTTATGAAGCTCAAAAATTTGCTTATACTCCTTACTCTAACTTTAATGTTGGTGCAGCATTACTTGGTACAAACGGTAAAATATATTTAGGTTGTAATATAGAAAATGCGGCTTTTACTCCGACAAACTGTGCTGAAAGAACTGCTTTTTTTAAAGCTGTATCTGAAGGACAACATGAATTCCAAGCAATTGCAATAGTAGGTAATATGGCAGATGCCGAAGAAACTGAATACTGTGCTCCTTGTGGAGTATGTAGACAAGTAATTGCAGAGTTTTGTGATCCAAAGACTTTTAAAATTTATCTTGCTAAAAATAAAGAAGAATTTAAAGAATATACATTAGAAGAACTTTTACCCCTAGGATTTACTGGGAAGGACTTGAATAAATAAATCATTTGATTAATTTCTTAATAATAAAAGGAATATAAGGGTAAGCACCTCTATATTCCTTTTATTATTTGCTTTTTATCTAATTTCTTAATTTTATTTTAGATTATTTCAATCTTATTTTCACCCTTACAACTTACAAATCACTACTTTTCTTATTTTCGTTCTTTATTAATTTCTTGACTATTTCCTTTTATTTGTAACAATTTCACTTTCTTGCTAATTTTACTATTATATCTTACTTTTCAATAATCATAATTTCCTAGGTAATTACTTAATATTTTCTTTTAAAATTATTCTATCAATACTCTTTTTTGATAAAAAGTACTTTTCAGCAAGGTCCTTCCTGCTTACCCCATTAGTATACTCCTTAAAAATATTAGCGTTTCTTGAATTAATTTCATCTCTACTAGTTGTATTGCTTCCCCATTGCTGTCTATTACATTCTTTCTTTGGAATATAAATATATTCTCCATCTATATATTTTTGAATTAACTCGATTATTTCTAAAGGTAATACCTCTTTTGCTTTTATATAGCACATAATGCCCTCCTAAATTTATATTTTATTTAGGTTTAAGCAAAGGCTATTCATTTATCTTATTATTTAATGCAATAGCCTTGCTATGCATTATTAGCAGGTGTTATCATAAAATATCCTCCTTTTTATTACATTATATCTATCATTTTACTTTTTAATTATCTAAAATGCAATTTATTAATAAATCCAATCATATTACCTTTATTATCTTTTAATTGCGTTATTCTATTTACGTTAGCACCTGAAGGATGAGGAAAGTCTTTCAGTATTTGTTCCTTATTTATAACCCCCTTGCTTTCTAATTCAAGTAAAACCTCTTCTACCGCTTTACCTAATGGTATTAATAAAATTTCTTCATGGTTATCCAAACTATTAAATTCATCAATAAAATTATCATAAACATATTTCATTAAAAAACCACTTTTTATTAATTTAGGTGTATGACCAGAATAATTTTGCTTTTTCACAAAAACAGGGTAAGGTATTAGTGATACTGTATGTAATAAATAATCCTTTTCATTAAATAACTCGCTACAACTTTCAATATTTAAGGCTTTATTTAATGTTATTTCATCTAGCATACTTATTATGTTTTTTCTTATTACTCCACTAAACCTTCCTGCTACCTTACACTTATATTGAATCTCTTTAATATCTCTCCCTAATTCAAACTCTTTCCTAGCAGTTGCAATAGCTGTACTCATTTGCTGAAAACCTGGAGTTATCCCAATGATAAATACTTTAGCCTTTGGATTTAAATATTCATTATGTGTTGCATAATATATTTCTATATTATTTTCCTTATCTACTAAAAAATCATCAATCAATAACTCCTCTTTAGTATATTTATCTTTTAATGGTAATTTCATTATTTTATCTTTATATTCGTATAAAGTCTTTTTCATATATTTTCTCCTAAAACAAAGCCTCTAGTAACACTCTTATATAAAACACTCATACTATTGACTAGAATTTATTATATATATTTAAGCAAACTATATAATTAATAAGCAACATACATTCAGTATATAATCCTTTCCTTAAAAATATACTTATCTCTAATAACCTATAATAGTGAAGATTCTTATATTAAATTTGAACTATATAAAAAATCAAGTAGTTACTTGATATAAATCTCTAGTAACTACTTTAAGTTATTTCCTTATTTTATTCCTTATACTATTTTAATAAATGCTTCATAGCATAAAATTTTATATTTATAAATAAACTCTAAAATACCAAGCTTTAATCCCGCTCATATTTTAGTATATCTCCAGAATTAGCATCTACTTCATAATTATATTCCTTATTATTAAAGTAAAATTCTATATCATATTTTTTAATACCATCATCATAATCCAACTCTGCTTTTTTAAATGAAACTTAATCACTTGTTAGATTTGCATGCTTCAATGCTATTTCTTTCGCTTTATCTACAGTTATTTCACTTATGTTTGAATTCTGCTCTTGTTTTTGAGGTATATCATAATTTTCTACCTCATAGTCATATTCAATTATTTGCCCATCAGTTGCATTTATTTCATAATCATATTCCTTATTTTCATGATAAAATTCTATATCATATTTTTCTATTCCATTATCCGTATCTTTTTTAGATCTAATGAAGGAAACTTGATCACTTGTTAAATTTGCATGCTTTAAAGCTATTTCCTTAGCTTCTTCAATTGTTATTTTCTTATTGGTTTCGTCTACATTATTTAACTTTGCTGAATTATTACAACCTCCTAAACTTATACCAATGATAATTATAATTGTTGCTAATGCTACTTTTTTCATTTTATCCTCCGGTTTATAGTATTTTTTTATTTACATAAAAAGTTTTTGTAAAATAATTAACCTCTTAATATCTAGGTTGCTCATAAATGATTAAAAAATTACACCTATTAATGCATATTTATCTAACTCACTTTTTATATGAACCTCAGCATTATAATTATTTGAGTTGTCATAATCAAATTTAACTAATTGAAAACCAAAAAATCTATAGTTGATGATCTATGTTATTATTTAATCTTCAACATGGATGATAATCACTATATAGTAAAGCCTCATTAAACAAAACTGAACACATTAATTTTATATTCATTTACACACGTAATAATTCTCTAAAAAGCTTCAATATCTTATCAATATTTATCTATTTAAAACTCTAGTAAAACCCTAACTTATTTATGGCATGGTTCTCCTTACCAATTTTAAATGCGACTTTTTTATATAATTATATAGCCATATATAATTATATTAGTAAAACCTAAATTTTCTCTAATAAAATAGCACAGTGTAGCTATATTCTACTATACTGTGCCATTTTAAAGAATTATAAAAATATTTTTATTATACTAAATACTATTGCTGAAATTGTAGCTGATATTGGAAGTGTAATAAACCAAGTAATTACCATTCTCTTACCTGTATCCCAATTTACTCCTTTAACTCTATGAGCAGAACCAACGCCCATTATTGAGGATGAAATAACATGAGTTGTACTTACAGGTAGTCCAATTTTTGATGCCCCGAATATAATTATTGCTGAAGATAAGTCCGCAGCAACACCATTAACAGGCCTTATTTTCATAATTTGTGTTCCGACAGTTTTTATTATTCTCCATCCTCCAATTGAAGTTCCAAGTGCCATAGCTGCGGCGCAGGAAACTTGAACCCAAAATGGAATACTTCCTGATTTAGCTAGTCCACAACTTACTAAAGCCATTGATATTATCCCCATTGATTTCTGTGCATCATTAGTTCCATGAGCAAAAGATTGAATTGCTGCTGTAACAACTTGAATTCTTCTAAAACCTCTATTTGCCTTTGAAAGATTTAAGTTTTTAAATAAATATTTAAAAATAGTAAACACTATATATCCTACAACAAGAGCAAGTATAGGTGATATAATCAATGATTTAATTATGTTTAAGAATCCTTTTAAATTTATGCATCCAAATCCTGCTGCTACTATTGCCGCTCCTGCTATTGAACCAATAAGTGCATGAGATGAACTACTAGGTATTCCAAAGTACCAAGTAATAAGATTCCAAGCTATTGCTGAAATAAGTGCAGCAATTATAACTACTGTTAAATCAGGTATATTTGCAACATCTACTATATCCTTAGCAATTGTTTTCGCAACACCTGTAAAAAGTATTGCACCAAGAAAATTCATACACGAAGCAGTGATTATTGCACGTTTTGGACTTAATGCTTTAGTTGAAACTGCAGTTGCAATTGCATTTGCAGTATCGTGAAATCCATTAATAAAATCAAAAAGTAATGCAAGAATAACAGTCAAACCAACTAATAAATATGATGTCATTTTAAATCTCCTTATGCATTTTTCATTATTACTGTTTCAAGAACTTTTCCAACCTTTTGACACTCATCAGCAATGTTCTCAAGAATTTCGTAAATCTCTTTATATTGAATAAGCGTAAAAAGATTTTTTTCGTTTTCAAAAAGTTCCTTTATTGCATTTCTTTCAATAACATCACATTTTTTCTCATATTCTTTAATTTTAATTGTGTGTTGTCTTATTTCTGTAAGCCTTTTTTGTGAAAGTAATTCTACAGCATTATATATTTCAATTACACACTTATTTAATAAATCACTAAATTCTAACATATAACTGTCTATTTTATATATTTTATATATGTAAAATCGAGATGCACATTCTTCAAATCCATTAAGAATTTGATCTATATGAGTTGCAAGTTCTAAAGCATCCTCACGTTCAATTGGAGTAATAAAAAGGTTAATTAATTCCTTAGTTAATTCATCAAGTAATTCATCACCTTTATCCTCAAATTCTTTCATTTTTAATCTAAACACATCAAGATCTTTCTCTTCATTAATTTTATAATCATAAAAATATTTTCCTCCATCTTTTAAGTTATTAGAAATATTTAAAAGCATTAAAAATAATTTATGCATTTTCTTATTACTCATTAGTATATCTCCCTTCAAATAGATATATATATTACACCTTAAATATTTTATCACAATTTATCTTAATGTTTTGTCTTCTATTATGTTAAATTTATGTTAAACACATAATGATTTTACTTCAACTGCATAAATATATTTAATACTGTAGATATTTCCCCCTATAAAAAATAGTCTTAACTAAGTAATTTCAATAGTTAAGACTAAAAACATCATTTACTTGTGATATGGTTCTCCGTAACAGTAGAAAGTGAGGTTTTTTTATTTTTTCTTAAAAGTTTTCCAATATAACCCCACTATTATTAAAATAGAAATCATAGCACCTATACAAAGTTCTTCCCACCCATACTTCTGATATATCTTATATATAATTGGTGAAATACTAATCACCCCAATTATAGGGGCTACTATATTAATTATAAATAGATTTTTATTTAACCTACTTACATTATTCTCTTTCCTAGTATAACCAATAGCTTCTACTATTTGAATAGTATAATCATAATGATTTTGAACTTGTTCTATTAACCTATCGATTATATAAGTTCTATCAACTTTTTTTATTATTATTTTTTTATTATTTCCTAATGTTAGATTTCCATATTTATTAACAATCTTTCTGAACTCTTTAATACTATCCTTACTTGTATTACTACATATAATTTCATAGTTTATTATTTTATCTTCATCCACACTTCTTATCAAGGACTGCTTAATATTATCTCTATCCCTCATAATAACATAACCAAAGTTATCTAGTTTATAAGCTTTAATTAGATTTTCATTGAATTCTCTTCGTTTTGTTCTAATAAATTTAAGCGAATTAACAATCAATTCTTGAATTTCACTACTTAAATTTATACTCTCTACTATAACCTCATATAATACTTCAAATCCTTCATTAAACTCAATATTGCTTTCATCAAACACTGTATCTACAGCAACCTCATCATAACATTCTTTTGACGGTTTATTAGATAATTTTTCTTCTATATTAATATATTTTTCATTTAATATATTTATAGTCTTAACATATTCATCCATAGTTATATTATTCTGATTACAATTATCTTTAGAGTCTAACGTAATAAATCCATCAAAGATTTCTTTCACAGAGTTTACAAGGTAATAATCCTCTCTTAATCTTTGATGAATTATCCAAAAATCCTTAACTATATCTATTTTTTCATGATTCTCATGAATAACTTCCATTCCTCTGTCCCCTCTTTCTGCTATATTTAACCTTTCTTTAATCATATTATACATTATTAAACATAGCTCATCTATATAGCTATATTTAAATTCAATGCACTTATACCAACATTTCTTAATATAAAAGAAGAAGGAGCATCCTTTATAGATACTCCTTCTTCTTTGCTTATATAGTCTACTAACTTATCATTTATAGTTAAATTTATCGAATCAACCTCTCTTAATTCATTTATTGTTATCTTAGAAATTATCATATGTAATAACTTCTTCTTCTGCTCTCTTGACTCTTTATTATTTAACAACTTACTGAAATTGTCTAGTATACTTTTAATAAACTCATAAGATATTTCTTCACTTACATCATCAGCTAATGTAACTAATAGAGGTTCTTTTGACTCTTGTAATATTTTAGCTCTTTGATTTAGCTCATCTTTTCTAGTTAGAAATTCTTCTCTTGTTATTATGTCATCTTCGTATGCTTCAAAAATCTTTCTCTTTTTCTTATCTATGTTCTCTAGTTCTTTATCTATTCTTTCTAACTCACTCTTACTTGGGTCTACTCTCTTTATTCTTTCCTTATTTATGTTTCTTACTATTGATTTAATCATTTCATCATTAGATAAAACACTTGAAAGTTTATTAAACACATATTCATTAGCTTTCTCTACTCTTATAGTATTTGAATTGCATATACTTGTACCTTGATTTTTCCATGACCCACAACAATAATAAGCTATTCTTTTCTTAGTTCCATTAGCTAGTACATTAGTAGTTCTTGAAATAACCATACCTGCTCCACACTTAGGACATTTTAATATTCCTGTTAATGGGTAAAATCCATCATATACTCTTGAAGGTTTACCAGATTTAGATTGAAGCATTACTTGAACTTTACCCCATGTATCATTATCAATTATAGCTTTATGAATTCCTTCTGCCACTATTGGCTCTGGATTGATGTTTCTTCTACGTTTTTCACTCCAATTCTGTCTAACATTGTACCTAACCTTTCCTATGTATACTGGATTCATTAAGATATCTCTAATTGAACCTTGTGAAAAATTGTTACCTTTCTTAGTCTTACACCCTAACTTATTTAATTTATTAGTAATTGCCTTATATCCTTTTCCACTAGCATACTCATTAAATATTATCCTTACTATTTCAGCTTCCTCCTTATTTATCTCTAGCCTTGATTTTCTTCTCTTATTATTTTCAGTACCTTCCATTGGTACTAAGTCATAGCCCAGAACACGGTTACCACACCATTCTCCTGATCTAGCCTTAGCACACATGGAAACTTTTACATTTTGAGAGATTGTCCCACGCTCAAACTCCCCAATCATTGCCATCATCTGCATTTGCATTCTTCCTACATGTGTAGTAGTTTCAAATGGCTCTGAATAAGACTTAAATGTAACATTATTTTTCTCTAGTAAATCCATTATTTTAAGAACATCTGCAAGCTTACGACTGATACGGTTTAGCTTCCAACTCACTACCATATCTACTTTTCTATCTTCTACATCTTTCAATAATGCTTTTAAAGCTGGTCTGTTCTTAATATTTTTTCCACTTATACCTCTGTCAGAGTAACAATTAAAGACTTCTAATCCATTCTTGTTACACCAATCAATGAGCAATCTTTCTTGCTCATCTATACTGTACCCAGTTTCTGCCTGTTCTGTCGTACTTACACGACAGTAAATAGCTATTCTTGGAACTCTATTGATTCTTTTTATTAATTCCTGTATTGAATTATCCATTGTTACATAATTATTAATCATCTTACAACTCTCCCTCACTATTAAATTATCAAATTTATAATATATATCTATCTATTAATTTAGATATTTTCTAAAACTAAATATTACTACCTATTATTATGTATTTCTCCAATTAATATTAAGAGTAAACTTTAAAGTTAGTCTCTTAATATTAATTGAATGTATTACTTTTATTTTAATCTTCCATAAAAGACATATGGAAATCAAACTCTATCTTAAAACTTTCACTAATAAATCTATCTAGCTTTTCACATAAGAAACTTACATAGTGTTCTATATATTCATATATAGATACTAAAGAACTAAAGAATATTGTTTCTCCAGTAAATATATTAAATTTTACTTCGTTGCTATTTATAGTAAAATTACTTACTCCAAAATGTAAGTCATTTTCTAGCTTATCAATATCTATATCATTAGATATCTCATTAACTGGAATAGTTAAAGTTATAGTATCACATCCCAATTGATTTCCCTTTTCCCACAATCCTCCATTTTCTACATCTAAATTCATATTAATTGATACATTTTCTTTCATTATTTTATTTATATTTATCATTTTTATCTCTCCTCCAGTTATAACTCTCTAAATATAGGTACTCTAGATGTTAACTAAAGTACCTATATAACCTCTAAAAGTTCATTAAGTCCTCTTCACTTGTAATTTCCTGCTGTGGAATAACTTCATTTGCTTTACTTCTTATATACTCCATGCTCATTTCTTTATTTTTCTCCATTTCTGAATACTTCTTTTCCTTTAACTTATTATCATAAGCTATGATAATCTCTCCTTCCTCAACATTATAGATATTAGTAACATTGATATATTCACCAGAATCCTTAACTTCATTTTCTAATTCTATTACTACTTCCTTACCTATTATTTCATTTTCATCAAATGCATCACATTCATTGAATATATTAAAGCCTTCTGCTTTAATAGCCTTAATTAATTTATAAAATAAATATGTATTCCATGGTGCTATAAGCATATATTGTTTTACTTCTGTTCCATCCTCAAGCTCAAATGTTATGTATCCTTGTTTAAATACATTTCTTTTTATAGCCTTTCTACCATTTGATTGATAGCCTACTATTCTGCATTTCTTACATCCTACTTCTATTTCTGTAATTCTTCCATCTCTCTTTATAGTTGCCATGTTTATCTCTCCCTCTAATCTTATTGATTTTCAACTTTATTTATTGATGATATTCTTTCATCCAACTTATAAACCATTCACTGTTCATTATCTCTTCTTGCTCTTTTAGTGTTACATCTTCTTCTCTTATACTTGCTGAATATTCTAATGCTAATCTCTCTAACTGACTATTAATGCTCACTATGTACTCCCCCTAAAATTATTTTAGTTTCACTAAGCATTGAACTTATTCGGATCAATGCTTAGTAGATTATTTAGTCTTCTTCTAACTCCTCTAGCTTTGAAGCTAGTATGTACAATCTTATCGTTTCTGTTATTGCATCAATTATGTCTTCTGTTGTTAATTCATTCATACTTATACCTCTCATTTAAACTATAGTTACTATTGCTACTACATGATTTTCATATCTAACGTACTTAACTTCTGAAAATGTAATTGAAGTTCTCGTACTAAAATCTAAGTCATATTTATCTACTATCTCTTTAACTACTCCTGCTGAATAGATAACTCCTTTTGTTTTTGAGTAATTAACCTTTAAATAATTCTCATTGTTAGGTAATTGTTCTCCTATAGCAATTTTTTGATCTGCGAATGAAATTACTACTCTTTTAGGATTACTTAGCTTATCCATCATCTCCTTTGCAAACATTAGCCTATTTACTGTTTCAGATTTTACTATTGATAGTATTCCAGAATCAGTTGTTCTCCAAGTACTTTGCTTTGCTTCTGATGCTTGGAATTCCTCTAATCCATTGTATTCTAATTCTACTTTCGGTTCTCTTGGCTTCCATATCTCTTCCTTTTTTACCGCCTTTTCTGTTCTCTCTTTCCCATCCACATCATTCTCCTGATTTTCTCTTGTCATTGCTTTTCCCATTACTGATGGTGCTTGTCTTCTTTTTACTACTGCCATTGTTTTTATCTCCTTTTCTTTCCCTTATTTTTTCTTCCTCATTACCTTACTTGTCTTACTGGACTTTATTATGTATCTTTCTAGGATTCATTTTATGTATCTTTTCCATTGATTTATCTTAGTTGGACGTATGGACGCATATTTATCACCTCCTTTCTCTATCTAATTTCTTTTATTTAGAAAATCTCTTTTTTTTGAGATTTTCTAAATTTACTTAGTCCTTACACCCTATTTATTGATTTATCTTACTTAAATCCATTCCAACTTAATCCTAACTTAGCCACCTAACTGTCCTGCTATCCTAGAGTCATCTAAAGAAACTCTAAAATCTCCAATTATTCTTACCCCTGTATGGTATCTAAAAGCATTTGACTTTCCACTTCTACAGTTATAGCCTAATGATTTAGCGTGCTCTTCGAACTTCTTCCAGAACTTCTGAACACTTATTTTAGCTTGTCCTTCCATTCCATTTGCTCTAGCCCATTCCCTGTAAGTGTTATAAATAATTTTATTATTCTCCTTATAAGTACTTTCACATTTAATAACACATTGCTCAAAGAATAATATCATTGGATTTAATTCCTTCTCATACTGTTTAAGTAAATCATTAGAACTTTTACACTCTGAGAATTTATAGTTATTTTCTTTAAGTCTTTTCAGTCCTTCTAATGCCCATAGGAATATAGCATCTAATTCACTTCTAAGCTTGTCCTTTAAATACATATCTCTATCTTCTTCCTTTACTGTATTAGTAAAATGAAGCATACATAACCTTCTCATAAGTGCATATCCCCCATCATTTGTGTGAGGTAGATTATTAGTTGTGAACACTAATTTAACTGTAGGTTTAAAGTTAAATACAGGTTGATGCTTTTGTTCAGCATTTATATTATCTTCACCTACGATAGCCTTTAGGTATTGGGTATTAAAACTCCTACCATTGAATTCGTTTTCATTGCTGATGTTAGCTAGCTTCCCATATATACATACTCTTGAAAATGGTCTATGTAACTCATTCATTGCTATACTAGATATATTATCTTCACCTATTAACTCGCTAATGATGTCAATGAAGACCCCTTTTCCATTTTTGCCCAGGCCATATAGTATTAGTGCTTTTTGTGCTCTTGTTTCTGCTGTAAGTAAATATCCAGCCCATTCCTGTGCTAGATTTATTGCTTCCTCATCACCTAAAAAGCATTGACCTAAAAACTTCTTAAAATTAGGGCAATCTATATCTCTTTTTAGAGTTATCGGTAATTGAATACTACTATAGAATTCAGGCCTATGTTCAACTAATGTGAATGTCTCTAAATCAAACATTCCATTTAAAAGATTTATATATCTCTTATTAGCATTTAAGTCTCCACCGTAATAAACTATTCTCTTAAGAGCTTGTATATATTCATTTTCAATTTTCAAAGACCAGATATCATCAAAGTATGTATGTAACTTATTTCTTAACTTTTGGAATAAGTACATATCATCCAGCTTCTTCCACACTCCATCTTTATATACATAGAAATAATCTTTATTGTTGATTATCTTTAAGTTATCTGCTATGTATGAAGCAAACTTATTTGGACTAAAGCCTTTTACTTTTTCTGATTTAGGAGATATCTCTATCCCCATGTTTTCAATTTCTTTTAATTGTTCTTTTGAAAACATTTCTTCCCTCCTTACTTGTTAATCAAGTAAGGTAATGAACTTCTTATGTTGTTTACATGTTTAATATTATTACATTTTCCTTTTATTTAAACGGACAAAAAATTTTTAAAATTTGTCCGTAAAAAAAAAGAATGAAGTAAAAACTTCATTCTAAATCAATCCCTTATCTATTTTTTCTTGTATTATCTTTATCATATCATCTACAGTTGGCAATCCTATAACCTCTGCAACACAATCAATCCCTAATTTATCAATATCAGTAATATCAATTTCCTTATCTCTTAATTGAGGATATTTATCAATTTTCATATTAATTCTCTCTTTTAAAAAATTATAATTTTCTAAATCTCTATTAATACTCATATCAATATCATCTAATATGTTAATTACTTTTCTATAATAATTAAATCTCTCTTTCCTGTTATCAAACTCCATTATTCCCGAAATTATATTATGTATATTATCACTTATAGTATTTATTAACTCCTCTTCTTCCTGGTTAGGAATTATATTATCTATGATATCTGATAACATCTTTTTCTCTATATCATCATCATCTCTTTTGTCAATTATATCCTTTAATTTATTAATTATTAAATCATATTCTTCTATTTCTACTTTCTTACCTTTACATATTCTTTTATTTATATCATTAAGTTTATCATCATTAATCAAATTTCCAAGCAATTCTGCAAACTCATTAAAGTTGTTGCTATTTAACTCTAAATTTTTAGGTATATCCGATACTTTTTTAATACTATTTATTAATCGTGTTACTTCTTTTCTTTTAGCATCAAAGTGTAAATGTTCACTATCTAATCCTGTTATTTCTCTTGTTAAATCATATACTTGTCCTTTTTTCTTAGATTTAGGAGCTTTCTTTATTGCTGCATTTCCTTCTTTTTTCTTTACCATTTATGATCTCTCCTTTAATTAAAATATTTATTCTATATATTACTAAATATTTTAATTAAATTCTATCAAAAAAAAGAGGTTTCCCTCTTTTTTTATATTAATTCTTCTCCTGTAGCTGTTCTCATCTTTCCTCTAAAGATATTTACAGCATCTACTATTGACCATATGTTATTTACTAAAACTGCTGGTGAAAATATAAATAATGCAACTAAAAATATAGCTAACTGAATGAACCCTTGCTCCTTATAACCTAAATAAAACTTATGTATTCCTATTGCTCCTAATATTATTGCTAATATTCCTGCTACTATCTTAGAATTTCCTATTGGCTTTCCTGTAGAATTAACACTTTTTAAACTATCATTAATATTTATTTTTGAACTTCTTAATCTTACACCACAGCTTAAACATACATCAGCGTCTTTATTTTTAACCTCTTGTCCACAATCAGGACAGTAATTATCTCCTTTCCCTTTATTAGTTCCACACTTTACACATATTACTGCCTTTGGATTATTTAATTCTTCTCCACATTGTCTACAATACATTCTTTCATTCCTCCATTTTAATTATTCTTTTTTGTAATTCCATTCTTGTTTATTACCTTCTGTAACCAATTACATGTGTATCCTAATTTTCTTGATATCTGCTTTAAGTTCTTTCCATCATAATTCTTATTTAAATAATCAATTATATATTTATCTGAATATAATCTCATTGGAAATGTTATTTGTTGCCCCTTATAATTTTCATATACTTTTAGGGTTATATCATGTCCTAGAACTTCAACCATATCTTTATAGATACCTCTGTAATTTTCACTCTTTTTACTCATTTTTTCTTGCTCAATCAACTCCTTTTCTTTCACATTAAATATTACCTCCTTTAAAAAGTTTTCATAAGATTGAAAAGATAAGTGATTTTACAAGGAAAAATCACTTATCTAATATAAAAAGAGTTAATGCTTCTTTTATTAGAAACATTAACTCTTTTTCATATTTATAATATATATTTGATTGTATAATTTAAAACGGTCAGTTTATTACTTTCTTGTTGATTTTATATTGAATGCTATTATTTATTCTCATCTCCTGAAATCTTTGTTTTATGATGTACTATTGTTGCTTTTTTATGTATTTCTCTTTATTGGTACATCATATTTTTTATCTCTGTCTATTGTTATGATTTTATTATCTATTGTAATTTATTAGACTTTCTTAATTCTATTTATGTCAATTGGTATAGTTATTATATCTTCTTCATCAACTTCTTTTGTTATTATATTTTCTTAATTCTATTAGTATTAATTGATATAATTATTATATCTTCTTTATTATTCAGTAACTTTAATTGTTATAATCTTTTATTTATTACTTGTTATTATTGAAATTTATTAATCATTTATTTTTATTTATAATTATTCTTAATTATTTTATTATTGTATTTACTTATTCTTATTATATTTACCTCTTATTATTTATTTTATTTTTTATTGAAATAGATTTTTATTAATCTATTTCAATTATTATTTTTATTATAAGGCTTTAGCCCCCCTATCCCCCCGTTACTCTTTCCGAGTTCCAACTCCTTAGTTCCTATTCACTAGTTCCAAGTTTCATTATTTTTATGTTTTATCATTTCAATTCTTTTTATTTTTTAGTGAATTTATATTTTCACTGTACATATTATTTGTTATGACTTATCCTTGATTTCAAGTGGAATTATTGAGCTTAGGATTTCCTGTACCTTCAACATCTCATAGTATTTCATGCCTTGTTATCCTAGGTTATATGGTTATGAATTTATTATTTACTGATTTTCTTTATTGCTTACAATCTTATTTAGAAAACATTCAATTTACCCTCTCTTCGCAGTTTTTTATTCCTATGGCTACATTTCTTCACATTTTCTAAAATCTCTGTTTTCTGATGTGTTATCGTTGCTTTTTAGATGTACTTAGATTATTTGTAGTTACAATTTTTCTATTTACCCTACGTTCAAGATAAATTACATCTTTACTTGGCTTCTTCTATTATTTCTACTCAATCTTATTTATTCTGAAAATATCGTCACTATCGTTACATCGGTACTACTATTACAACGATATTTTCTAGTAGTTTATTATTGTTATAAAAAAAATTATCTGCTTATTATAATATCATCACAATTAATTTACTATTCTTATTAATTGTGATGATACCTTATTTCATATTACTTCTTACTTGTTGATTCTATTGAAGTAGCTACAACTGTTAGTATTGTCCCAACTACTTTTATTACTGTTATAATATCCATAACTTTCTCCTCCTATCTCTTATACGTGTATATGTATGAGTAACTATCTTTTACAGGTATTAACTTTATTACATACTTACCTTCTTCAAGTTCTATGTATACTAGAGTTTCTTTATCATAACCTGTACCATTACATAGCTCTACAACTTTATTGAATTCTTCTATCAATGTGAATTGAAGGTAGTTAAGTTCTTGTTGTAATTTTTTTAGGTCTATTAACTTCCTATTATTCATTTCAATTATTAACTCCCTAGGATTCCATTGGTTAGATAGCCTTCCATCATAGAAGTCGAACCTCATTACTCCAAGAAGTTCTTTGCTATCATATTTAAAATACTTTTCTTTACTTAGCTTATTTATCATTTACTTGAACCTCCTTCAATTAGTATTCTGATGGAAAAAGCATTGTAGAATATTCTCTACTATCTATTACATAAACTTTAATCTCATCATCTATATGAATATCTTCTAGCTCTATTTCATATATGAATGAGTATTCAGGAACTTCTTGACTCTGACTTATTACAATCTTCTTTCCTTCTTTTCTTATATTGAAAACCTGTAAGTAATCCTGTTCAACTTTTCCTTCATCCTTCAATTTATCAATCATGCTCCACATTATAAGTTGTAATCTTATATCTACCTCCTCATTTACGCCTCTAGTTACACATCTATTGTCTTTCTTGAACATATCTCTTTATCTCCTTATCATTACTAATTTTTATAGTCATCTTTCCACCTCTTATTACCCCTACACATAGAATTCTCTTCATTCCCTTTTACCTCCCTACAATATATAAAGCCTTAATCACTATACTTGTAGCAATTAAGACTTTTAAATTTTATTTATTTCTTGTTTTAACATTTCAATGAATCCTTCTGAAAATACTTTTCTACTTATTGATTCTTTTATTAACTCTATTAGTTCTAGTTCTGTTACATCAAGACTTCTTGGAATATATCTATTATCTGATTTTATAGTATCTTTATATAAGCTGAATCTTATCTCTTCTGTTTTCTTAGCTTTTACATATATTCTTTCAATACAATATGTATATTCACTATCATTCAAACTAGCTTGTAATAATAAGTCACAATATTTAGTTGATTTAATTACCTTCTTTTTCATATTAATCACTTCCCTTTTTATATATAATTTACTATAATATTTATACTAATATTTCAATTAATGGAGGGCTTTTAATGGAGAAAACTTTTATAGATGCTACTGAAATGACAGACTTTATTTTCGAAAAATGTACTGCTTCTGGATATGAAGTCTCAAAAGAAATTATAGACCTTGTTTTAGACTTAGAAATGCAATTTTTAGAATCTAAAGGTTTAGTTACATATACAGAAGAATAAGAGGTTTTAACTAGCCTCTTTATTCTTCGTTATTATAATAGAAACTTAGAAAGTTCTTCTGTAGTTACTACTGTAATTGCATAATCACTTGAAAGCAAAAATAGTAAAGAAGTCCAATTAACTCCATTCACAACCTCAATTACATCAGTATATTCTGGCACTAAACCTTGTAACTTATCTTGTTTCAGCACTTCGATATCTACGATATTTTCTACTATGACTACATATCCACCTAGGTCAGATTCTATATCTCTATTAGCTCCATAGTTTTCACTTAGTATATCTATTGTTACTTTTATACTTTCAATTACTTCTATGGGCATATTATTCACTTCCAGTAATTGATTTTCTTTATAAATTTTTTTCATTATATTTTCCTCCTTATAAACATAAAAACCCTTACCCGTATATAAAAATACAAGTAAGAGCTTTTACTAAATTAAGCTTTTATAAAATTCTATTGTTGGCTTATCATTATTTATTAATAGATTTAACTTTTCATATGTTAAGTCATAGAAGTTATTATCTTTAGCATATTTAATTGCTTCCTCATAAGATAATTCAAAAATATTATCTGTTATACTATAGTAAAAATCATCATTCATTACACCAAAGAAATACTTAACTGCATCTTCATAAGCCATTCTTGGTATATCTTCTAAATCACAATTCTCATCTGTATAACAACCATTTCTATCATTCCATTGAAGAAATTCAATTATTTTAATTCTATTATTATCCATAATAGTATATACCTCCTATACCTAATATCAATATTATAATATATATTTACTATTCTTTTAAAATACATAAAACTTCTAGTATTATTATTTTTAATATATAATCTCATATCACAACCCGATAATTATCATTTTAGGGTTTGTTTAACTATATTTTTTATAAATTTAATTTCATTTACCTTACAATATTAATAATTAATCATTTTAATATATCAATTAATGTTTTTTTAATATTTTTTTAAATTTATATATTGATTATTTCGGGTTTCGTGTTTATTATAGATATATAAAGTTAATATTTACAAATAATACAAAAGGAGTGTTAATTATGATATATTTCTATAACAACAACAAAATTAATATCAATAATATAAGTTATACAATTCAAGCTTTTGCACAAGCAAATATCGTAGATTCATTTGTAGACCCAGCAAATAAAATTGGTTCTGGTAGTGGAGAAGCCCGTTTATATGTTTCATCTCAAAGTATGACACCTATATTCACCTTTAATCCAAATATCCCCCAAATAATCAAAGGTCGTAAATCTTATGTTGCTTGTGAACATAAATGTTTTTTGTCAAAAGATAATCTTATTAAATATATGGAAGATGCCGAAATTGATTATTTTTCTCCAAATCGCAATTATCGCCAAAATATTGCTAACTTATATGATTATAGATTAAATACTATTTATAATCTAACTCAAGATGAAATTTTCTTTCAAATTTATAATCAAAATGGAGATTTTGACTCTTCAAGATTCTATATAGGCTCTATAGATTACGCTTGGTCTCTTATAAGAGAGTTATCTCTCCCTAAACTAACTTATGTAAATATATATAAGCTTGTTAATGATATTAATCCGTCTGACATAATGTATTATTTTGAATTAAATCATATTAGTAATACCTCTAATCATTTAAACTATAGCAAACAAACTTCTAATTTATTAACCGAAACTATAATAAAAAATGATACTACTATAACTAATACAGAAAAGGAAACTATAATAAACGCTAGGCTTGGACAAGGTAAATTTAGAAGTAATGTTTTATCAATTATGCCACAATGCCCTTTCACATTAATCTCTGAACCATTTTTACTTAGAGCAAGTCATATAAAGCCTTGGGCAAATTGTTTAACAAACTATGAAAGATTAGATGGTTTTAATGGCTTAACATTATCACCAACATATGATATTCTATTTGATAGAGGATTAATTTCTTTCTCAAATAACGGAGAATTACTATTATCTAAATTTCTTCCATCAACAATAAAAGAAGCTTTAAATCTTACTCCCGGACGTAAATATGATTTAGCTAACTTTAATGGTGAAAAAAATATTTATTTAGATTATCATAGAAATTATGTTTTAAAAAAATAATAAAAAAAAATAGCTTGTTATAGCAAGCTATCTCATATTAATAAAAATAGACCTTTTATTGTAATTATATTTATTGCTGAGTTTAAAATTAAACTCAGCTTTTATCTTTATAATGTTCCCGTTATAAAATACTAGGATATGCTTTTATTATTTCAGTCATTATTGCTATTAATACATCTACAACAATAGAATTGCCAGCTTGTTGATATGCTTGAGTATCTGATACAACTATTTTAAAACTATCACAAAATCCCATTAGTCTTAAACATTCTCTAGGCGTCAACTTTCTTATTCGTCCATCCGTAGTTACGTAATTATCAACTCCAGCCCTATGCATTTTATGCATTGTTGTCAATAATGGCCTAGCTATATCTAAATCTATTTCAGGCTTAGAATAGAAATTTTTAGTACCACTAGCTAATACATATTTTCTTACTTTTTCTGATAAAAAATACTTTTCTAAATCCTGCATAGTTCTTTCTTTATCCATATTCTCTTCTTCAAACACAAAATCTCCATGCCAATTAAATTGTTGATTTTTCTTTTGACACAACTGAATTTCCCCATCAATTTGAGTCCATTTCTTTTGCAAATTTTTATTATCTGTAACAAAGGCTACACCTTTTTTATTTAAATAATATTTGCCTGATACATTATCTAAAAGGTAATCTTTCATAGTCTTTTCAAGAGTTTTTTTCATTGGTTCTTCAAACTCTCTTTCTAGTATTATATCATTTCTAAATCCAACAACAAATATCCTTTCTCTATTTTGAGCTACACCAAAATCCTTACTATTAAGAACCATTAATCTCCAATTATAACCTAATTCATCAAAAACTTGACTCATTGTATTCCAAGTATTCCCATTATCATTGTTTAATACAGCTTTTACATTTTCATAAATGAATACTTTAGGTTGAATTTCTTTCACTAATCTTGCATACTCATAAAATAAAGTTCCCCTAGTATCTCCTAAACCTCTTTGTTTTCCTACCATAGAAAAAGACTGACAGGGGCTTCCACCAACAAATAAATCTACCTTCTTTCTATACTGATATCCATCAATAAACGAAACATTCCAATGAAAATTAGCATCATCTATATTATAATTAGCAAAATAACTTTGTTTAACAAAATTTGATTTTTCTTTTCCCTTATATAAATTATCTACATACTTTTTCTTATCTGAATAGTCTTTAATTTTTCTAAGCTCACTATGTATATGTAATGTTTCTATTTTTTCATCTAACATTCCTAATTGTGCTACAATCTCTTTTAACTCTTTTAAAATAGTTTTAGTATTAATATTATTTCTAAAAGTTATTTCTTTTACTAATTCCAAATTCTCTTTTTCTATTTTGCTTATAATCAACGCTTTATCAAGATTGTTAATATGATTTTTATCATCGTACTTATTAATTATAATTTCTATATCTCTTTTAACCTTTTCATTATTTATTTTATCTACAATAGATAAAATATCAAAATTATAATGTCTATTTTCATCTTGTATTAAATTAATTCTTTCACTAATTCTACTTAAGTGACTTTCTAAATCAGTTAAATACTCATAATCACTATCAACTTTTATATCTATATCTTCTATTATTATTTTTAATCTATCTAATTCATTTGTTATATCTATAAAATTAATATCTATTTTCTTTTTAAATATATCTACATCACCATTATCTGATGCAAAAACTATTTCATGCTCTATTCCCATCCTCTTAAGTGCATGTTCTATAGCACCTATTCCACTAAAAACAGTTGCAAGTCTTAACATAGCTACACCGCCTTATCATTTTTGTACAACTTATTCATTATATCATAATTATGATTTATCTAGTAAGTACTTATTTATATCCAATTATATAGAACCTATGTTCTGTTGTAAAGTATCTGCTTGATCCTACTTTATAATTATATAAATATTTAGCCATATCTATTTTGTGATATGGCTAAATATTTATTCCAATTTTAGTAAAAACCTCATTTACTTATGGTACGGTTCATTCTTCATTATCCTAAATGCTCTATAAATTTGCTCTAATAGCATAACTCTAAATAATTGATGAGGAAAAGTCATCTTAGAAAAACAAAGCTTATAGTTAGCTCTTTTTATAACTCTTTGTGATATCCCTAAGCTTCCACCTATTATAAAAGCAATATTAGAATTGCCCATAACGCCACAGTTTTCTATGTAGTTTGCAAATTGCTCTGAAGTTAAATTTTCTCCTTTTAAATCCATTGCAATTACAAACATATTATCTTTTATTTTAGATAGTATAAGTTCTCCCTCTTTATCTTTTATTTGTAACTCTTCCTTTTCAGATGCATTATCTGGAGTTTTTTCGTCTGGAAGCTCTATAATATCTAATTTACAATATCTGCTTAACCTCTTTGAGTATTCATCAATAGCTTGCTTTAGGTATTTTTCCTTTAATTTACCTACTGAAATTATTGTTATATTCATACTATTTTCTCCTCATATGTGTTTATTTTATTATTTTGAATCTATATAGGTATCTATTTCTATAATATCATCTGCATCAGTAAAATTTTCTACATCTATAATTGTTGTATCTTTATCTACAGGTGGTCTCTTCTTTAAATAAATTCTTAGAACATCTGCATTATAAACAGCTTGAATTTTATTTGCTTCAACATTTGGCACATAATAGCTCTTTTCTAGATTAGATCCTTCTTGAAAGATTGCAACCATTGAATTTCCATTATTGAAAACTTGATTTCTCTTAATCTTTATTCTTATGTGGTCATCTTCATAATCTATATCTATATCTTTCTTATCTAGTCCAACTAATTTTCCTTCTATTAAGTACCTATCACCATAATCAATAAAATCTAAATCTAGCTCATCATCCTCTATGCTCTCTAAAACAGAATTTACAACATCACTATTTAAAACTGTATCAACTATGTTATTTATTAAATCCTCATTTGTGATTAATGTTGTGAAAACTTGATTGAATACACTATTAAACGTTCCTCCCAAAATACCAATCATATCACTTCCGTTACTAAAACTAGTATATCCATAACCATTATTATAATTATTATTTATATTATTATTTCCACTACTTGTACTTCCATTAAACATGCCACCCATCATGTTATTAATTAAAAAAGGGAACATATTAAACATATATATCTCCTACCTTATAAATTCTTATAATATAATTTTATTTAATACAAGAATTTTTGACACAAAAATTAAGAAATGATGTGTTTTAAAACTAAATTTTAAATATACACTTTCACTTCTTAACTTCCAATTTCATTATAATTAATTGTTCCCTAATTTTATAAATTGCTGACCTCTAATATCCTATGTTTTCATTCATAAATATTACATGCATTCTGTCCTTATTGCTTTGACTTGCTATAACAGCAAACTCTCTACATATCTTTTCATTACTTTTACAATCCATGCAATATCCAACCTTAGCACATGGAGTCTTTTTATTTAATCTCTTTGCATTAGATGGCGCACTTATTTCCCTATTTCTTTTAACAGCTTCATCAATATCTTTAACAATCTTATTTACACCAACTAAAAGAATAACTTTATCAGGCCCAAATAACATTGCTGCAACTCTATTTCCATTGCCATCAACATTATATAACTTTCCATCTTCAGTTACTGCATTACTACTTGCAAAGTATGCATCTGCTAAAAAGCTTTCTTTGAATATTCTAGTAATTTCTTCTGAAGTTAGTCCCTCTTTATATCTATCTAGAAACTCATATCTTCCGCTTCTTAAATGATCTATAACTCCATACTCAAAAAGAGACATAGATCCTCCACAAGACACTACTGCTCCATCTTTAACAATCTCAGTTATCTTTTTTATTAATTCATCCTTTGTATTTACTAAATATCCGTTTATATTATTATTATTTAATGCTTCTATAGTTCTATTTATCTTTTGCTCATTAACCCATTTTAAATTATTGTCCATATATAACTCCCCCAAATATTTATAATATAGATTAAATATTAATAGTTTAAATATTAATAGTTTAAATATCCTTTATAACTATTATAAACTTATTAAATAGATATTTAAATATACCTATTTGCAGCAAAAAAAGACCTATTTAAATATAGGCCTCTTTTATTTTAAACTATTTTCCACAGCACTTTTTATATTTCTTTCCACTTCCACATGTGCACGGATCATTTCTTCCTATTTTATTTTCATTTCTTACCATAACAGATTCTCTATATTTCTTTTGAATTTCTTTTCTCTTTTCTGGTGAGAATATTCCTTCCCATTGAGGTAAAGAGTATAGATATTCTGCTTTTGCATCTAACATATTGTAATATAATTTCTCTAAATCTACATCTAATGTTATTTCATCTGTAGCTGTTAAAGCTTCTAAATCAAGGCCATTCTTTAAACTATCGTTTATTCCGTCAACGAATCCCATAATAAATTCTGGAGTTGTATTATGCTTATTAGCTAAATCATTAATTGTAAAAGTATAATTTTCCTTGTGCTTTGCTAATATATCTTTGTATATAGCCTTTTCAATTTCCATATACTCATTCCAAAAAGCTTGTTCTCCCTTTGTCTTAACATACTCAACTACCATATCTGTCCATTGTTTATATAAACTCATAAGTTCCTTCTCCTTTTTAATGGTTTTATATTAATTTATTATTTTTACTCATTCGCTTTAATTATGTACTCTGCATTTTCACTACAATAACTACATTTTCCATCTTTAACCTTTTCCATAATAGGAAAAGTTTCCTCATAGTTAATTAAATCATCCATTGCATCATCAATGTGAACCTTACATGCATATATTTCCTTACTATTCATAATAATTCATCTTCTTCCTTATAACTAAACTTCTATTAGATTACTTGGGCTATGTCTATTAGCCATAGTTAAGTCAATATCCTCTTTAGGTATTATACCATGCTCCTTCAATACAGAACTAACTGTTTCTAGAGCTAAATCTGGATGATTATTAGTTCCACTTAAATGTCCTAATATCAATTTTTTGTTTGGCTTATATCTAATTAAGTCTACTATTGCCTTACCACAATCCTCATTAGATAAATGCCCAACCTCACTTAGTATTCTTCTTTTTAAACTATAAGGATACGGTCCAAACTTTAGCATATTTACATCATGATTACTCTCTAATAATATGACTTCTGAATCCTTTATATTATCTCGTATTTCTTCTGTATATATTCCAAAGTCTGTAGTAACACTAACTTTTTTACCATTATGGTGCATAGTATATCCAACTGGAGCAACTGCATCATGAGGTATGTTAAATGATATTATATCTAAATCATTTATAGACAGTGTTGACCTTCTATCCATTATTCTTATATTATGCTCTTTTATTTTTCCTATATTTCCTTCCATAGCCATCCATGTATCTGCATTGCTATATATAGGAATATCGTATTTGCGAGATAATACCCCTATTCCCTTTATGTGATCAGAGTGTTCATGGGTTACAAATATTCCATCTATCTCGCTTGGATTTTCTCCAATACTCCTTAAGGCATCATCTATCTTCTTTCCTGGTAAACCCGCATCTATTAATATCTTTGCATGTTCTGAAGCAACAAATATACTGTTGCCGCTGCTCCCACTGTATAATGAGCAAAACTTCATTTTACTATCCCCCATGCAGATATTATTCCGCTACTCTCATTATGTCTGCGCCTAATGCAGTAAACTTATTTTCAATATGCGGATATCCTCTATCTATATGTTCTATTTCTAATATTTCAGTTACTCCTTCTGCAACTAAACCTGCTATTACCATAGCTGCTCCAGCTCTTAAGTCAGTAGCTATAACTTTAGCTCCTACTAGCTTTTCACAACCCTCTATTATAGCTGTTCTTTCTTCTACTTTTATAGTAGCTCCCATTTTCTTAAGCTCATCTATATGCTTATGTCTACTTTCCCATATACTTTCAGCTATTAAACTTTTACCAGGTACTATACTTAATAAAGCTGACATTGGTTGTTGAACATCTGTTGGGAATCCTGGATATGGAGCAGTCTTTACATTAACTCCTTTTAGATCTCCTTCAACATATACTCTAACACTATCATCCCCTTCTTCAACCATAGCTCCCATTTCTATAAGCTTTGCTGCAATTGATTCTAAGTGCTTTGGTATAACATTCTTTATAGTTACATCCCCCTTAGTTGCTGCTGCTGCTATCATAAATGTACCAGCTTCTATTTGATCTGGTATAACGCTATAATTGCATCCTGTTAACTTTTCTACACCTCTTATTCTAATTACATCCGTTCCAGCACCTTTTATATCTGCTCCCATAGAGTTTAAGAAGTTAGCAACATCTACTACATGAGGTTCTTTTGCAACATTTTCAAGTACAGTTGTCCCGTCTGCTAAAGTTGCTGCTATCATAACATTTATAGTTGCTCCAACTGTAACAACATCGAAAAATATATTTGCTCCGTGAAGATGCTCTGCTTCAACGATAACTGCTCCATGCTCTATGGTAACATTTGCTCCTAATGCTTCAAATCCCTTTATATGTTGATCTATAGGTCTAACCCCTATAGGACATCCTCCTGGAAGTTCAACTCTTGCCCTCTTAAATCTTGATAATAAAGCCCCAATAAAGTAATATGACGCTCTCATTCTTCTTACATCATCAGTGCAAGCTTCTACACTTCTCACATCAGTAGCATCTATCTCTAAAGTATTATTATCTATCTTATTTACTGAACAACCAAGGCTGGTTAATATTCTTTCTAAACAATGTACATCTTCTATATCAGGCACGTTATCAATTATGCACTTTCCTTCGCTAGCCATTATAGCTGCTGGTAATATTGCTACAGCCGAATTTTTAGCACCATTTATATCAACTGATCCTTTTAAGACTTTGCCTCCATTTATAACTAATTTTTCCATCCATTTCACCCTTATCATAATTTATATATATATTAATCTTTCCTATTATTTCAACTATTATCCATTGTTAAATTTCATTCTTAATTTACATTCTTAAAAAACTTACAATACTCATTATAACATAAAAATAATTTTAGGAAATAGAGTTTTTTATTCCAATTACCATTTTCCCTAACCTTTATAATATTTGAACTTTTCTTTATATTATCTTTTTTAATTTATTTTAATATGTTATAATTTATAACAAAGTTTGTATTCATTTAAAATACATAAAATAAAATGAAAATATAAACTAATTTGATATGAGAGGCTAAAGCTATGAAATATTATTTAGTGGCATTATTTGATGAAGAATCTTATAAAAACTTGAATCCTATACAAAGAAATCTATCTAAAAAATTTAGAGCTAATAGGAATTCTCCAACACCTTACATTCCATTAGAGATAATAGAAAATCCTAATATAGATAAATTGGATGTTGTTGTAGACAAAATAGTTAAACCCTACAAAAATTTCAAGGTTCAACTCTCTACTGAAGTATCAGTTTCAGAGGCAAGCAAAACTTTAAATATGAAGATAGAAGATGTAGGATATATAAAGAGACTTACAAGATTAATGAGTGATACATTAAAATTACATGGATTTAATATACAGAATTTCAATAGCGAACCATCGATGCATATATCTTTAGCTAATCTTAATTACCTTCCAAAGGATATGAAAAAATTTGATGGTGGAGTTAATTTTAAATCTAATTGTGAAACTCTTAAAGTTGATAGAATAGAGCTATGGAAATTCTCTGCTAACAAAAGAGAAACATTAATAAAAAGTTATCCTTTAAAAAAGAACCTTTATTTATGATTATTAAATATCAGAAAGTGTTTAATTATTTTAAACACTTTTTTTATTTTCTTAATATATAAAAAATTTATTTTTTTGTATTCGTTTACCACACTTTTCATTTGTAAAATATTTTTGTAAAATATATTATAGTAAATCCTTAAAAGCAGGAGGATATTTATGAATATTGTATCTTTTTTTGAATCGCAAAAAGAAAAAAATAAAAAAATCATTATTGATAATAACTTAAGCGAATATAAAATTTGGGCTAGAAAACACCTAGAATTACATACAAAATTAAGCTATCTAGCAGATGAAACTAAATGTTATAAGTATTGGATATCAGAAGATGAACCAATGAATAAATCAATATTATTTGAGAAATATTTAGATTGTTTTGCTCATATAATTAATCTTGGTATAGATAGACATTACGATCATATCGAAGAAGTCCTTATTAAACCAAATGATTATTGTTTGAGCGATCAATTTTTAAATCTATTTATAGATTTAAATGACTTAATAATATCACCTTCTGAAGATCATTATATAACACTTGTTGAAGATTTTATCAGCTTAGGAATTACTTTAGGTTATTCAGAATCTAAAATTAAAGAATCATTTATTTAGTATATAATTAAAAACCTTCTATAAATAATAGAAGGTTTTTTTAATATTTCTCTTCTTTAAGTGGCATACTATTCCTGAGGTGATTTAATATGCTAGCAATCATATATGCAATAATATCAGGGATATCTATGACACTACAAGGCGTATTCAATACTAAATTAGAAGAAAAAGTTGGCACTTGGGAAACAAACGTTATAGTTCAAGGCACTGCATTAGTTTTAACCTTAATTATAGTGATGTTCTTTGGAAAAGGTAGCTTTAAAGAAATAAAAGAAGTAAACAAACTCTATTTACTTGGTGGTGTCCTTGGAGTCATAATTACTTTTACTGTTATGAGGAGCATTGGCGCTATGGGTGCTACATGTGGGATTGGCATAATCCTAGTTGCTCAATTAGCTTCTGCAGGGCTTATAGATGCATTCGGATTATTCGGAGCTGAAAAAATATCATTCCATATTAAAGAGTTTATTGGAATATCTATAATGATATTAGGAATAGTTATATTTAAATGGAGAGGTTAGCACTTCTCCTTTTTTTATATAATAAATTATAATATTAACAAAATTGAAACTTTTAATATACTATATAATGTAATTAATTTTAGGAGTATATTATGTTTTCTTCTAATAAAAAGTTAGATACAAATTTAAAGAGTTGTATGTTATCAAAGCCCTATAATAATTATAGGATACTTATTAAATATAAAAGATTTCAGGATAGTATCATAAAGAAAATCGCATCTTATAAAGGGGAAGTTATGAGCAATATAAAACATTGCAAGATAATATCCGCTAGATTAAATTCCAGAGGTATTCAAAGATTATTAGAATATCCTGAGGTTGAATATATTTGCTTTGATGAATATCTATTTTTATGTGGCATGAGTGTTAGCACTGCTAATAAAGTAAGAATATCTAGTAAAACTAAAAGTAAGGGACAAGGAATAGGTGTTGCAATCATAGATACTGGAGTTTATCCTCATCCTGATTTAGTTACTCCATATAATAGAATATCTATGTTTGTTGATTTAATAAATGGGCTTAAATATCCGTATGATGATAATGGTCACGGTACTTGTACTGCTGGAATAATTGCAGGAAATGGTGAAAAATCAAATGGTATGTATCGTGGAGTTGCTCCTGGATGTAATATATATTGCTACAAAGCATTTGATAAGAGTGGTAAAGGATATATATCTGATATACTTTATTCAATGGAAATGGTTTCCGAAGAGTCTGAAAAACATAATATTAAGCTGTTATGTTTACCATTTGAGCTTCTACATTATAATATATTTCTACAAAAGTGTTTTGATATAATGGTTTCATTAGTAAATAGTAAAAACATAACTTGTATAGTTCCAAGTGGAAGCAATAAAAATTTAGATGGATCAATTACAGGAATTGCTTTATGTCCTGATTGCATAACAGTCTCAGGATATGATTCTACATCAAAGGTTAAGCCTTATACTTATTCATCTATAGGATCACTAAAAAAAGATTCAAAACCTAATTTATGTGCAGCATGTGTTGATATAGTTTCTTTAAACTCTAATACTAATTATATTTCCGAAAAAGATGGTATTAAACTTTATCCATCAAAACTTGATAGTTCATATAAAACATTTAGTGGTACCTCTCTAGCTGCTGCTTATGTAACTGGTATTTGTGCTTTAATTTATGAGAATAATGAAGATTTAACTCCAAAAGATATAATTTCACTTTTAAAAGTCTCTTGTGAACAACTTGATATGCCAAAGAATTGCCAAGGCGATGGAAAAATAAATATAAACTCTATATTAAAATGAAAGGTACTAATTTAAGCACCTTTCATTTTATAATTTTTTATATTAACTAGTAAATTATTGTACAATATAGTTAGTAGGATCTACAGGATCATTATCTACTCTAAGTTCAAAATGTAAATGGGGACCAGTACTAAATCCAGTATTTCCAATAGCACCTATTATATCTCCTTTTTTAACCTTATCTCCTACCTTAACGTAAAAGTCACTTAAATGACCATAATATGTAACCATATTATCTTCATGCTTAACCATTATTAAATTTCCATAACCACCGTCATTATACTGTGCGTAAGTAATCTCTCCATCCATTGCAACTAATACATCATCTCCTATATTACCTGCAATATCTATTCCCTTATGGAAAGAGTTCCATCGCTCTCCATATCCAGAGGTCATGTATCCCCCCCTAGTTGGGCTACTTAAAAAAGCAACTCCATAATCATAAGGATTTTTTGTTCCTCTGTATATCTTTTTACTAATTTGCTCTTTTATTACTTCTTCACTGACAACCTTAGTTTCTATTAGTTTATTGTTTTCATAAGTAACTTCTTTAACTTGCTTCTTTAATCCAACTTCTCCATATTCAACCTTACTTTCTCCTAAATACATTGAATCACTTGGTATTATTATTGTATTAGGCTGAATTTTTACATTTTCCTCAGTAGTATATTTCACATTTAATTTAATCTTACTTGATTCTTCTTGTGATAATTTATATATATAATTAGCTAGTTCATCATTTGTCTGTAATAAACCTAAGTCAAATCTACTTTCTTGTAAATCTATATCTCCATTTATTTCAAATGATAATACTGAGTCTTCATTGATATTCATTTCGTCTATAACTTTCCTCAAAACTAAATCTTTTATATTAGTTAGATTATTTTCTATTGAAGTATATCCTATAACTTTATTATCCAATTTAACTTCATAGCCATTTATTTTACCCGTTACCGCAACAATTAAATTTTCAAATATATTATCATCAGATATTTTATCATATAAAGAATATCTTGAGTTATTTAAGTCAATATTATTTAATGCATCATTTGTATTAGCACTAACCTTAATACAATTAATATTTATAGTTAGAATAACACTAAATATTGATAATATAACATATTTAATTATTATTCCCGAGTCTCCTTTTGTATCCATAAAATCTCCTTTCATATTAATAATGTTAAGCAACACATCTATTAGTTTTGCCAAATTTAGAAATAATATTCTTTTTATATATTCAATAGTTTTGTTGAGCCTAATTCACCACTTTGTTATAATTATCTTACTATACAATTAATTTTAGAAAGGTAGATGTAAATATGAGCACTTTTATGCTTAAATCAAAGCCTTTAAAATTTACTCCTGTCAGTAATGCATTTATTGAAAAATATATGCCTAAAGCTAGAGGAGAATTTATTAAAGTATATCTTCTTATGCTTAAATATAATTTTACAGGCGAAATCGGTGTTAATGCATCAATCTTAGCTACATCATTGAACTTATTAGAGTCAGATATAATAAACGCCCTTAACTACTGGAATGAAGAAGGAGTAATTAAACTAGTTCCAATAGATAAAATGGGAAACTTTGATATAGAATTTATAGATCTTTCATCTGAAAATATTGTTAATAGAGAAGAAATCAATATATTAGCTGAACTTTCGGATGAATCTAACAATGGTATGCTAAAAGATATAGAAAAACTGTTAGGTAGACCACTATCCCCTAGTGAATTCACAACCTATATAAGTTGGAAAAAAGATTTTAAGTTTTCTTCAGAACTTATACTACTGCTTATAGAGTACTGTGTTTCTAAAGGAAAAACAAATCATAGATATATCGAAAAGGTTGCTTTAGCTTGGCATGAGATGAATATAAAAACAATTGATGACGCTCAAAATTATATAAGAAAAACTGAAGATAAATGGGGTACTTATAGAGAAATTTTAAAATTCTTGGGAATTAGAAATACTGATATAATGAAACCCCAAGAAGATATGTTAGAGAAATGGACTACATCGTACAACTTTTCATTAGATATAATAAAAAAAGCATGTGATATTTGTTTCCAAAGGTTAAATAGAGCTGATTTTAAGTATATAGATGGAATATTGTCCAGTTGGAATAAAGATAACTTAAGAACATTAAAACAAATTGAAGAAAAAGAAACCTCTTATAAAAATTCATCTTCTAAAAAGAATTTTAACACTCAAAAATCAAATTCATATGAAAAACCTAAATTAAGATTCAATAACTTTAAAGGCCGTGACTATGATTATGATGATTTAGAAAAGAAATTATTAGGATGGGATAATGATGATTAAAGGATATGAAAAAGAATTAACATTAATATATGAAAACATACGACTTGAAGAGGAAAAAAACTTAGAAAAAAGACGTAAAGAAATAAAGGAGAATCATCCAGATATCTTAGAATTAGATAACTTAATTCAGAAAAAATCACTTAATTTAGCTATGTCAATTTTAAAAGGCATAAATGAATTAGAACTTAAAAGTCTGAAAGAAGAAATAGTTGAACTTAGATTTAAAAAGTATGAAGCTCTCGTAGCCAATGGATATGATCCAGAATATTTAGCACTTCATCATAGATGTAGTAAATGTAAAGATCAGGGATACATTGGTAGTACAAAATGTATTTGCTATAAAAATAAATTAGTTAACCTTTACTATAAAGACTCTGATTTACAAGATTCACTAAGAGTAAATAACTTCAATAACTTTGATTTATCTTTATTTGCTAATTATAAAATAAGCGATGATAAGTACACCCCTAGGAAAAACATTGAAAATATTCTTGAGTATATAAATGGAGATTTTATTCCGAACTTTTCTAAAAATAATGATAATATGTTATTTTATGGTGATTCGGGGACCGGAAAAACCTTCCTAAGTTGTTGCGTAGCAAAAGAACTTCTTGATAAAGGCTATTTAGTCGTTTATAGAAGTATAGATGAACTTATTAAAAATTTAAGAGAAATAAGATTTGAAAATAATTATAATTTAGAAGACCTTTTAATAAATTGTGATCTACTAATAATAGATGACTTAGGCGCAGAACAACTTACAGAATTCTCTGCAACAGAATTTTTTAATTTTTTAAATAAAAAGTTATTAAAGAAGAAAAAAATGCTAATTTCTACAAACTTATCTTTACCTGATATAAGTAAAAATTATTCTGAAAGAATTTCTTCCAGACTCCTAGGGAATTTTAAGTTATATAAGTTTTATTCTGAAGACATAAGAATTCAATTAAATTTGAAGAAAAAATAAAAAGAAGTGTAATATTGAATGTTAAAAATTTAATGTTACACTTCTTTATTTATGTTCTATAAAGTATAATTTTATATACAAAAAAGACTTTAGATAAATCTAAAGTCTTTCTGGAGCTGGCAATAGGAATCGAACCTACAACCTGCTGATTACAAGTCAGCTGCTCTACCGTTGAGCCATGCCAGCGCATAGTAATTCTATTCACTTTAAAGTGGCGACTCAGAAGGGGCTCGAACCCTCGACCTCCGGCGTGACAGGCCGGCACTCTAACCAACTGAGCTACTGAGCCAAATTTATGGTGGAAACAACAGGGATCGAACCTGTGACCCTCTGCTTGTAAGGCAGATGCTCTCCCAGCTGAGCTATGCTTCCATAATGGTGACTCCTAGGGGAATCGAACCCCTGTTACCACCGTGAAAGGGTGGTGTCTTAACCGCTTGACCAAGGAGCCATAAACTGGAGCTGGCAATAGGAATCGAACCTACAACCTGCTGATTACAAGTCAGCTGCTCTACCGTTGAGCCATGCCAGCATAATAATTTTATTCACTTTAAAGTGGCGACTCAGAAGGGGCTCGAACCCTCGACCTCCGGCGTGACAGGCCGGCACTCTAACCAACTGAGCTACTGAGCCAAATTTTATGGTGGAAACAACAGGGATCGAACCTGTGACCCTCTGCTTGTAAGGCAGATGCTCTCCCAGCTGAGCTATGCTTCCATATGGTGACTCCTAGGGGAATCGAACCCCTGTTACCACCGTGAAAGGGTGGTGTCTTAACCGCTTGACCAAGGAGCCAAATAATTTTTTTATCGCACTTTAAAGTGGCGACTCAGAAGGGGCTCGAACCCTCGACCTCCGGCGTGACAGGCCGGCACTCTAACCAACTGAGCTACTGAGCCAAATTTTATGGTGGAAACAACAGGGATCGAACCTGTGACCCTCTGCTTGTAAGGCAGATGCTCTCCCAGCTGAGCTATGCTTCCATAATGGTGACTCCTAGGGGAATCGAACCCCTGTTACCACCGTGAAAGGGTGGTGTCTTGACCGCTTGACCAAGGAGCCATGTTCTTTTTGTTTTTCTCAACCGAGCTGTTCTGTCGGCGAGCACATTAACTATAATACATAAATTTTAATATAGTGTCAACACTTTTTAATAACTTTTTTTTTTATTTTTTATTTACTTTATTTATACGTGTATTTAAGTCAATAATTTAGTGCTATTATCGCCGAATTTTACTACGTTTATAGCTCTTTCATATCTTAATAAATGTGATTGATTTTCTTTTATTTCTTTTTTTATTTTATTCATTTCAAAATTACAAACTTCTAAAAATTCTTCTCTATTTATTTCTTCTATATTTATTTTATAATTATTTTTCCTAAAGTTTTGTCCACTAGCAATTATCTTTACAGGAATCTTATCATTTATTACACAAATTATTTCCTTTTCCCATATCCCTCTTTTATTTACAGAATACTTATCTTTTAATAAATTTATTTCCTCTACAATTTCTTCAAATTGATCCTTAAAACTATCAAATAATATTTTATAAAATTGCACAGATATTCCCCTATTTAATTTTATTTTTAGAAAATCTTTGTTATTTATTAAAAAATCATCTACATCTGATTCCGGAATAAACTTCAAATCTTTATTTAAGAATATATTAATCCCCTTAGAATTAGGATAGTTTACTACACATTGATCATAGTTCATTCTTCTTAACTTGAATTCTTTATTGTAATCTTCATTATCTTGATTAACTACTTTAACTATCATAACCTCACCTCATTCATTATTTATTATTCCATATTCATAAATTTATATTATATATTTTTTAAAGATTACAGATTTAAAGAATTTATATTATAATTTGTATTAATTCATATTTGTTAAATTACACACTAGGATTTATATCTAAAATTAAAAGCAAATAAAGATTTTTACATATATAGAATATTATTATATTAACCAAAAAAATTATAATATGATAAAATTAAAATTATTAATTTATTAAGGAGATTTATTATGATTCATCATGATTTAATTATAGTTGGCGGTGGTGCTTCTGGCTTATCTGCAGCTATTACCGCTAAAGATTTCGGATTAGATGTTGCCATAGTTGAAGGTACTGATAGAATAGGTAAAAAAATATTAACTACAGGAAATGGTCGTTGTAACATTTCTAATAGAACAATTTCATTCCCTTTTCTATCTTACCATAGTGAAAATCCAGGATTTTTCACAAATGTTTTATCAAACTTCGGTGTAGATGACACCGAAAACTTTTTTCTATCATTAGGACTTCCCATTGTGGAATTAAAAAATGGTAAGATGTATCCCAAATCTCTTCAGGCATCTTCAGTTGTGGATATATTAAAATTAGCCTTAGAAGATAGAGGTATTCCTTTATACACAGATTGTAAAGTAAAAGATATCCACAAGAAAAATGTCTTTAAATTATCCACAAGTAACGAAGAAAATAAGTTATTCACATGTAACAAGTTAATTTTAGCTTGTGGAGGAAAATCAGCAGTAAAAACTGGATCTGATGGTTCTGCTTATAACTTAGCAAAATCATTTGGACATTCAATAGTTGAAACCATTCCTGGAATAGTTCAATTAAAATTGAATTATACTTATTTAAAATCTATTTCAGGAGTTAAATTTGATGGATATGCAATATTATTAGTTAATGGTGAACCAATAAGAAAAGAATTTGGTGAAATCCTCTTTACCGACTACGGAATATCAGGACCTCCAATTCTTCAAATTTCAGGTCATGCATCTAAAGCCTTATTAAAGAAAAAAAATGTTGAGGTTGTTGTAGACATGATGCCTAATCAATCTCTATCAGAAATAGAGGATTTTATGGAAAGCCATTTTGCAATGTTTTCTCATAGACCTGTTATAAGCTCTTTAATTGGAATTGTACATAAAAAATTAATTCCAATACTATTAAAGGAAGCTAAAATAGAAGATTTACATAAACCTTGTTATGACTTACAATGGGATGAGAAAAAAAGACTTATCACTCTACTAAAGCATTGGAAATTTAAATGCATTGATACTAATGGATTTAACCAAGCTCAAGTTACCATTGGCGGAATAAACACTAAAGAAGTTAACCCAAAAACACTTGAATCTAAATTAGTTGAAAATTTATATTTTTGTGGTGAAATACTCGATGTAGATGGCGATTGTGGCGGCTTTAATCTTCAATGGGCTTGGAGTTCAGGTCATTTTGTTTCAAAAAATATAGCAAATTCTTAATACAAAAAAAGGAGTAATAAATTATCATTCATTACTCCTTTTTTATAATTTAGCACTTATTCCAACGACAAATTAATCTTGTCAATTCCTTTCCATCAACAGTTTCTATTTTATGAATAGTAACTATTTCATCTCCCTCTTCTAATCTAACATCTGTAAATACTTTTACCTCTTCACCGTAAGTGCATTCTTTTTCAAATGTTACTTTTACTTCATTTAAAACATAACTATTTACGATATCTTCTGGTAATGTTTCAATAGCCCAATCGATGTATTTAGTATTATTTACATGCTTATTAAAATCTATATCTGTATATCTTATCTTGAAGTTTCTTTCATACTTATGTTCATTAATCTTTTCTAATCTAGGAAGCTTAAATTCCTCTTTCATATCGCCATCTACACCATAAATTTCATACTGCTCTTGAGGTATTCTCATCATTCTTCTTTTTTCTAGATTGACTAATAAAAATATGGCATTAGCAGATACAACCACATTCCCACTGCTATCTTTAATTTCATAATTTCTTAAAGCATAAAATTTCTTAAATCCTACAGCCTCAGTTTTCACTGATAGCTTTTCTCCATACATTGGATGTCTAAATACTTTTACATGATAGTTATAAAATACCCATGTCATATTATCTTTTAATAAAGCTTCCATACCTGATCCCAGCTCTTCTGATTGTTTTGTACCTATATCAGATAAAATATTTATAATAGTTGACATTGTACACCTTAAGTTACTATCTACATCGTAATAATGTAATTCGTATTCTTTACTATAACTTTTCCCCATAATATCCTCCTAATCTAAATATCAAAACTCTGTATTTCTACAGAGCTGAAATAATACTATAATTATAGCACTTTTTATATATTTTAGAAAAACTATGATAAAAGTACTTCTACTTCCTCTTAGTAAAATCTATTATAATTTAATTCATTAAGTAATTTCTCTACATCTATTCCTCTTTTTATACATATGTCTTCTATTGTACTTCCAATATTATTGCTAAAAATTCCACATCCTATTCCAAAGCTTAAAAAGATTTGTTCAACTTGATGATTTTCTTGTATAGCTTCTAATACAGTCATATTCCTATTTATCATCTTCTCACCTCTACTATATTTTCTTTTTATAGTATTAGTCTTATTTGTATTATTATGTATAAATTTCATAATGACTATTAACGGGGCTGTTGCAAAAGCAACTAGCCGAATAAATGGGAAAAGGTGGATTCAATAGAATCCACCTTTTTTGCATAAACTTAAATCATGAAACTATTCAGTTTATACAATACTAATCAACAATTAGTATT
>NZ_JANKAF010000013.1:0-92946 GCF_024622765.1 Clostridium mucosae
ACAGGTCTTTCTCCTTGTTGCTCACTTCCTGCATTTTTATCAAATCCTAAATCAGCTTTAAATATATCTCCTCTCTTTATATATTCCATAATTTCACCTCTTTATTAATCCCAACCTAATAATTTTCTTTCTAATTTTATGTATTTTTGTTCTTCTGCTTTAATCATAAAAGTAGTAGGCTTTCTTCTTTCATTCCTTAACATCTCTTTAAATTTTGATTGATTATGTACTTTGTTATGTATAACTTTTTTTATGTAATTTACGAATCCTTTTTTATGTATTGCTTCTTTATCTGTCTTTGCGTATAAACTTTCTATTATTTGCATAAATGGAGTTGAACCTTTTTCAATTCCCAATTCGTCCATCATTGAATATGCAGTTTCTATCACAACATCTTGTGAAATAACTTCTTTTTCAAACTCATTAATTTCACTCTTTTTTTCTATTACTTCATCTTTTGATACACTATGTAATTTTTCTCTAACTTCTCTTTTAAAATCTTCAAGCTCTTTCTTTAGTCTTTCCACTTCTTCATTTAAAGTATCATTTTCTTCTCTTAATCTTTTATTTTCCTCTCTTACTTCATTATCAGATTTACAATCATATGTGCCATAAAATTTTAATCTCCCTTTGTTAGTTGTTTTTAATAATCCTAAGCTAACTAACTTATTGGCTATTTTCTTAAAATTTGATAAAGTTAAGAAAAACTTATTTTTATATTTTACATATAGCTTGTCCAATGAAAATCTAAGAAAACCAACTTCTTTATCTTGCCAATATTTAATACTTGCAAAAATAGACATAGCCACATTTCTTTGATACTGCTCTGGAAAATATTTATTAAACTTCTCCTTTTGCTCTTCTGTCAATGTAATCATAGCCATTTTTTCTTCTCCTTTCTCTAAACTTTAAATACTAATCTTTTCTATATCTTTTCTAACTTCCTTTTGAAAATCTCTTAATCTTTCTGCTTCACTCTTAACATACTCTATTAAATTTAACTTTCTATTTTTCTCTTCAAACTTATTGAACTTTCTAATTTCCTCATTAACACTTACCCCTGGCATATCTATTGGAAAAGCTATTCCTTGTTCTTTAGCTTTCTTTCTGTCTAATACTAAATCTCCAATACTATTATTTTTATAAGCAGAACTACAAGCTTTTATAGTTGCTCTATTACTTAAAAATTTACTACTCTCTCTATTAATTGCTTTTTTTATTTCTCTACACTCTATTTGCTTTAACTTTCTATCCTTCTCACAAATAATCCCTTTCTTTTTTAATAATTGTATTCTTTTTTGAACTGCGTCTTTTGTTCTATTAAGTTCTACTGCTATTTCTTTACTTATATAACCTAAATTGAATAATTCTATAAGTTTAGAATCCTCACTATTTGTCCAATTATTTTTTTTAATCACCGAATCACCTCTAAAAAAGATTATAGTTTGCCCATACCATAAGGGTGGAAAATTTTTTAATTTCACTATTCATAAATTATTTAATATTCATTAACAAACCTTTAACTTTTCTTCTTTTTAGCCATTTTCTACAAAAAAATGGCTATTAATAATTAAATAATTAATATAGTTTTATATTAACAATTTAATATTAATAACCTTCTTTTTCAAATACTATTTAAGCTAATTACAGTAATTCTATCTCCATATCCTTATGTGGATGTAAATCAAAACCAGTATTACCTTCAATCAAATCATCATTTATAACTCTCAATACTCCAAAATTCATATTATCTATATTAAAATACTCTGCAAAAGAAAAATGGAATATACTCTTAAGCCATCCTAAATTACTTTTTCCCATGTTTCTATGGTCCAATTTTCTTAACATAATCAAACCTCCTTAGCTTCTTATAAAATGAGAATATAAAGGCTACGATAACTAGATATGTTCCATAAGCTAAATAGCTGTGCAAAGAATTACTAGGCTTGGAAAAACTACTATGCCAAGTACTTCTAATTGCTCGCTATATGCTTATTCCACAGTCTATTTATCTTCGCCAACTTTTATTCCTCCACTTAAAATTATCAAATAAAGAATTAGCCTCATTAATGATATGTATTAATTGGAGATTTTATTATAATGAGAAACTACAATTCTTATTTAAGATATCTAAGATGGCGTTAAGAATTTTTATTGTTTGAGCGTAGTGAGTTATAAAAATTTAGTCATCTTAGATATCTTAAATTTAGAATTGTATTCGAAATTATATAAAAATCGGAAAGTTAATACATATCATTAAGGTTAATTCTTGATTATTTTAGTATTTTCACTCTGTTTTCTATTGGTGAAAATTCTTTTTCTCCAGCTGGAGCTGTTCCTTTACCAAAAGGCATTTGACCAATCATATTCCAATTATTTGGTATTTTAAATTCTCTTTTAACTTCATCTTCTATTAATTCAGTATAATGTTGTAGTGTTGCTCCAAGTCCTTCAATAGATAATGCTGTCCAAATAGCAAATTGCAACATTCCTGAAGTTTGTTCTGCCCAAACTGGGAAATTGTCTTTATAAAGTTCAAATTGCTTTTGTAATGATTCTACTACGCTAAAATCTTCAAAATATAATACTGTTCCGTGACCAGCTTTAAATGAATTTATTTTTTGTTCAGTTGAATAAAAGTTTTCTTCTGGAACTATTTTTCTTAATGCTTCCATTGCAATATCCCATAACTTATCATGTTTTTCTCCAAATAATACGACTACTCTTGAGCTTTGTGAATTAAAAGAAGATGGAACATGTTTTACTGCATCCTCTATTACTTCTTTAATTCTTTCATCTGACACAGGTGATTCTTTACTAATTGAATATATACTTCTTCTTTCTTTTATTGCATCATAAAAATTTTTACTCATTTACATCATTCTCCTATCATACCATTTTAAATTTTTGATTGATTTTAATTATTTATCTATCTAAAATAATTTCTTAAAGTCTATAAACTTATAATTTAAAGCTTATTTTTTTAATATGTTTCTTAATTGAATTAAGTTATCTACTAATTCTCTTTTAGTCCTTTCATCCAATTCACTAAATAAATTATCTAAGAACTCCTTATGTTTTGGAAATATATCTGAAATAAGTTCTTTTCCTTCTTCTGTTAAAGAAACATAAAAGACTCTTTTATCTTTTTCGCATTTTCTCCTAACAACTAATTCTTTCTTTTCTAATTTATTTATTACATATGTTATTGTTCCACTTGTAACTAAAATTTTTTCAGCTACTTTTTGTACTGGTTGATCACCTTTATGATATAGCATTTCTAAAACACCAAATTCACTAATATTAAGTCCAAATTCTTGAACATTTTTTTCTATTTCAAAAAACATATCATTATAAGTTCTAGCCATAGCAATAACTAGTTTTAAATTTATATCGCTCATATCTCCACCTACATTATCTTGATTTCAAGATAATTATATATCTTAAATATCTTTAAGTCAAGATATTTATTGATAATAATTATCATCTTTTTAAAACCAACTATTTTATTTTATGTGAACATATATTATGACAAATTTATAGTAATTGATTCTAACCAGTAAATTAACAAAAAAGAATAATACTTTTACTTAAAATAAATAAAAAGCATATAAAATTTCTAATCTTTATATTAGATTTTTTATATGCTTTCATATTAATATTTAATTTTATGTAATAGATTACTATATACCTTGTACACATAGTAATAAAATAATTTACTTATTTATAATTCTATAGTTTCTGTAATGCTTCATTAAAATCATCTACATATTGTACTGATTCAGTCCAACCTGCTATTTCTTTTCCTAATCTCTTAAATTGAGACATAGTAACAACATTTCCTTGAGTAACTAAAAATCTGCTCTTAAATGGAACTTCCATATATCTTTGTAATAAAGTTCCTAACATATTTGCTACGGCTGGACTTGATGGCTTTAATTCTGCTGCATCAATTACTAAAGCATAATCTTTTGTAGGAAATGTCTTAGTAATAGCATCATAATCCTTTAAAAAAGATGTACCATCTTCTTCACTAAAAAATCCTGAAGCTTGCGCATGAAAAACCTTCTTTATCTTGTCCGCATTTAATTGATAATTTGAATTTTTCCCTTGATATTTTATCATAATAAATCCTCCTAAAATTATTTTTTATTATTATAAACATACTGATATTAACGATATATTAGTATATTTATCTTTAGAACTTAAATAATAAAACAGTTACCAGTGACCCTGATCCCATAGATGATAATGTTACATAGTCACCTTTCTTTATTCTTTCTGATTTTAGTGCTCTATCAAGAGCTACTATAGGACTTGTAGTTCCTGTATAACCAAATTCATCTCCAATATAAGTTGTCCTATTCTTATCTATATCTAACTTCTCTAATGTAAGTCTAGCATCAGGAATTGTAAATTGAGAAAAAATAAGATGATTAATCTCATTAGCTCTTATCCCATTATCTTCAGCAACTTCTTTAATTAGTTTTACCCAAACATCAGATATAAAACTTCCGTCAAAAGGCTTCCAAGACCACTTTTTATCGTCTTCCTCTTCTACTCCATCTCTTATAACTTTTGAGTATCCTGCTCTAGGCATCAGTATATTGTTACATTCTGATGTTTGAGCTAAGTGTGTAGAATCAATGAATCCCCTCTTTTGATCTTCCTCTGCCTTCTCTAAAACAACTGCTGCTGCTGCATCTCCAAAGTTTGAATATGAAACTGAATCATTAGGACTTCCAACAGAACTAAATAAAATCCCTCCAACTACTAAAGCTCTTTTAAATCTTTTATTAGTCATTAGTATTCTACTAGCTTGATCTAATGCAGTTATCATTCCTAGACAATTTGTATTTGTATCATATGCCATTTGTATTTTAACTTCTGGTCCACCTAACATCTCTAATACTTTAACTGCATTAGATGGTGATGTATATTCTGGTGTATCTGTTGCAAAAATAATTAAATCTATGTCTTTAATATTTAATTTTGCATCCTTTAGTGCACCTATACTTGCCTTGTGAGCCATAGTTATAACAGTTTCATTAGGATCATTAGAAATATATCTATATTCTCTTTCTAAATGCTTTAATAATCCTGCTACTTCAATCCCCATTTTATTAAAGTGATTAATAAAATAATCATTATGTATTCTATTTGCAGGATGATAAACTCCTGTACTTATAATGTTAATGTTTTGATGTCTCATAATATACTTCCCCTTTTTACATGACTATAATTTATTTTTTAATTTCAATAAATTTTCATATTATATATCATTGCTATAAATAACATAATATTCATTATATATACATATTATAGTATAATATTCCAAATTACAACATTTTAATCAGAATTTTATTATAATTATAAATATTCTTATATTTTGTTTCGTAATTTACCAATAAAAAAATAAGGATTGTGTTCTCTATTAAAACACAATCCTTATCTTTCTAATTATTTTCTTTTTCTAAATCTAATACTATATCTTTTCCTTCAATATCCTTAACTATCAGTTTTAATTTATCTAAATTATCGAAGGTCGTTACATCAAACATCATTGAAACTTCCACGCCTCCATTACTTGTAGTATTCATTCTTGCATAAAAAATTAAGAACAATATAAAAATATTCTTCTTAATTCCTCCTAATAAGCTCGACTTCTATTTTTTGATAGGAATTATGTAAATAATATTTAAATATCTACAAATCATTCTATCATGTAAGTAATCTAATTATAAATTATGTATTACTATAAAATAAAAAACTATTGCAAAGAAGTAAACTTCAATACAATAGTTCTTTACTTTATTTTATTTTTATATAGGGCGTTTTTAAATGTTTTATTTTTTATTTTTTATTTATCTTTCAGCCTTCTATTAATCTTCTAACTTGATTATAGTAATGCTCAATTTTAATTAATATTTCACTATCTTCTGGTAATTTTGCTATCTCTGATAATGATCCTTTTATTCCTTTACTTTTTATTAAGTTCTGTAGCTGTCTGCTCTGCTCATCTTCATCATTTTTATAGTGCATAGCAGCTCCAACACCTAGTAATAAGTTTTCAGAATCAATATTATATCCTCTTGCTGTTATTAATGGCTTTATTAATCTATCATTTTTATTTAATTTTCTTAAAGGTTCTCTTCCTACTCTTGCAACATCATCCTTTAAATAAGGATTTCTAAATCTTCCTATAATTTTATCAATATATTTAATATGACTTTCTCTATCAAATCCATATTTAGCTATTAAAGCTTCTCCACTTTCAATCATAGCCTTCCTTACGAAATTATATATTTTTTCATCATTTATACTTTCATCTATTGTTTTATATCCCTTTAAGTATCCAAAATATGCTGTGATAGCATGTCCAGTATTTAATGTAAATAACTTTCTTTCTATATAAGCTACTAAATTATTCACTAAATTCATTCCTTCAATATTAGGAATTTCACCTTTAAAGGCAGTTTCTTCAACATTCCACTCATGAAAACTTTCAACAACTACATCTAAAATATTTTCACTTTTAACAGGAGGAACTATTCTATCAACTGAGCAATTAGGAAAACCAATATATTTTTCTAAATATTGTAGTTCTTCTTCATTTAAATATTTTATTACCTCATCTCTAAGTTGAGAACTTGCTTTAACTGCATTTTCACAAGCAATTATATTTAGATATTCTTGTATGTTATTTTCTTTCCTTAGCTTAATTCCTCTTGCGATTGTTTCTGCTATTCTAGGTAAAACTAGAGGCCCAACAGCAGTTGTGATTATATTAGCTTCATTTATTTCATGTAAAATATCATTACTATTTGATAATACACCACTTATATTATTTATTTTTTCTTCTGTACATTGTATATCCATAACATTTATAGTGTATTGCTTGTCTTCATTAATTTTATTTATTATAGTTTCATTCACATCTGCAAAGACCACCTGATATCCTGATTTAGATAGCAATGCTCCTATAAAACCTCTTCCTATATTTCCAGCTCCAAATTGTACAGCCTTTTTCATAAAAACCCTCCTTATTTCTTAAATACGTCTAAAATCTCTTTTTTATCTCTTGTCTTATTAAGTCTATCTACCAATTCAATATCTTCTAGTGATATTGCTATATTAGATAGTATTTCTAAATGTTCATCTCCAACTCCAGCAATCCCTATAACTAAATAGGCAAGCTCTTCTCCAAAATCAACTCCCTCTGGATATTGAATAACTACTATTCCAGACGCTTTTATATTTTTCTTGGCTTCACCTATTCCATGAGGAATTGCAACACCCATTCCTATATAAGTAGAAATAACTCTTTCCCTTTCCAGCATAGCTTCTATATAATTTTCATTTACGTATCCACCTTTTACTAACAGCTCTCCAGCTCTCTTAATCGCATCTTCTTTGCTTTCACTTTCTAACCCTAAAAGTATATTGCTTTCTGATAAAATCGGTAAATTATTCTTTTCTTCTGTAGCATTTAAAATATTTTTAATTTGCAATTTTTGCTTTAAACTTTTTAACATATTCTCTTCCAACCTTTCAAATAATTTATCTATTTTATTGTCACTAAAAAAATCTTCTATAAATATATGTTCTGCATTTGGAGAATTTCTTTTTGCTCTTTCCAATAAATTAATGTGACTAATTACTAAATCAGCATCTTGCGGTATTGAATCAACTGATGAATTAGTTACTTCAATATTTAAACCTAAAGATTTTATTCTTTTTCTAAACTTTGTTGCTCCCATAGCACTTGATTCCATTCCAGCATCACATGCAAATACTATTTTTTTAATTTCACTATTTTCTATTTCATTCACTTTGAAATCTTCTTCTTCTCCTTCTACTTCTTCTTTTGATTCATTATCTATTGATAACACTCTTAAAAATATTATTAATGCTACAAAAGAAATTATAAAAATTGATGGTATTAATCCTTTTGATACAATGAATTCTTTGCTACTTTTTAAAATCATCAGCAATCCAAAGGTTATTGGCTTAATTATCATAAATCCTATTATTGCTAATATCATGCTAATTGCTCCAATGGAAAAATTATTAACTAACATCTCAAATCCTTCTGGAATTCTATTTTCTATAACCTTATCAAAAGCCTTAATTATGTATGCTGCTAAAGGTCCAAGTATCATTGCTCCAATCATCATTGGTATATCTGTACCTACTATTACTCCCATAGTTGCTACTGCCGCTATAATTCCTCCTCTGTATCCCGAAATCATATTTCCACCTTTTATTGAAACTATTAATGGAAAGAGGTATTTTACCATTGAATCTGCTAAAGATCCTAATGCTTCATTATGAAAAAAGCCTTTTGGAATAACTAGTAAAGTTATAAGTCCCCAAGCAATAAATACTCCTATATTAGTCATTATCATTAAACTTAAGAATTTAACTACTCTTTGAAATTTAGACTTTATCACTCCTTATCCCTCCAAGCTTATTTTTATCTTACTTATGTAAACTTCCTTTAATATCTTTTCAACCTCTTGTGAAGCCTTTTTACTGTCTTCTTCATTTAACGCATTTAAAAAGCTTTCATCTTCAATAATTGCGCCATTTATCTTGCTCATAAGTTCTGAAGTAATTTCTTTGTAGTCTTCTGGTATTATAGATATTAAAGCTCCCTTAATTACTCCTTTTTCGTCCTTAAATTGACCTTTAATTTTTAAATACCCAAACCTCCCACCATCTAAACATTTACATTTACAATGCAAGAGTAGTATATTTAAATCTTTTAAATAGGTACTATTAATTTTTTCTCTATCTAGGATTTTATTTTTTATCTCGTCAGCTTCTTTTTTATCTTTTGAAAATAACTTGCTTGCTTCATCAATTATTTCATCTAAATCTCCAATATCTTTTATTTCTTTTATTCTTACATTATCAACTATTGATATAATTTCAGTTCCTAGTTCTGTAATTTCTCTAATTCCTATAGCTTTTTTATTATTTATGCCTACTTTCTTTATAACATTTTTGTATTTCTTGTTTTTAAGTATTTTTCTAAAACTATCTTGTAGTAATCCCTTATCATGTAAAGATAAAATTGGATCAACACAAATATTTTTGAAGTCTATATCTAATGGAACTGTAGAAACTATAATATCTACTCCATCATTTTTTAATTTCTCTTCGTCTATATTTATAGCAGATATTGTACCTATAACTTCAATATTATTAAATTCTCTTTCAAGTAGTGCTGCTAATAAACTAGAGGTTCCAATACCAGTTGGGCAAGATATTACTACTTTTATTTTTTCTTCTATCCCCTTTTTATAAATAGCTGCAGCTATATGCATAGTTATATATGCTATTTCAGACTCTGGAATTTCATCAACCTTAATATTTAACTTAAGTATTTCACAAGCCTTTTTTGTTGCATTGTATTCCATTGGATATTTTTCTTTTATATTGTTTAATAAAGGATTTCTTATATTTAGCTTCATCTTTAGCCTACTTATTGCAGGCACTAAATGATTTGTAAGATCCTTTAAAAGTTTTTCATCATCCTTTAAAAGAATATTTAATTCATTTTCCACTACTTCAATTATATTTTTTCCTATTCTCTTAATATCAATATTAGCTATATCTTCTTCTAATTTTGAAACAGAATTTAATCTAAGCTTTGCCCCTTTAAGATGCATAGTTATATAGCCAATCTCATCAATTGGAATTTCTATATTGAATTTGCTCTCAATATTTCTCACTAACATTTTTCCTATTTCAAACTCTGGTAATTTAGCTAATTCTTCTAAGACATCTTGGTCCATCTTTATATTTTCTTTATTCTTTATCCTTTGAATAGCTAGAGATAAATGAACTACCAACCCTATATAAGCACTATCTACAAGTCTGATATCATTTTCTTTTTCTAATCCTGAAACAATTTCTTCAATAGCTTTTATAATTGACTTGTCTATAAAATTTAAAAGTCTATTTTCTATTGAGAATTCTACTATTCCATTTTCTCTATTAGTTATTAAGGAGCCTTTTAAAAGATTGATTAATTCTTTTTCTTCTAAAGTATCATATAAAATATTAGTAAGTGCTTTTCTGTAATCGTTTTCTTTACCTTCAACATAAACGCCTAGCCCTGGTTTTCTAATTAGCTTTATATTAAATGATTTTAGCCAATCTTCTATGCTATCTAAATCATTACTTAAAGTTCCTTCTGAAATTTTTAAAAGTGATGTAAAGTAAAATGATTTAATAGGACCTTGTGAAATGAGCAACTCGCTTATTATTATCCTTTTTCTCTCATCTTTAGAGTACTCTTTTTCAATTTTTTCTATCTCTAGTAATTCTAATATTAACTTTTGATTTTCTAAGTCTTCATCAATTACTAGTCCTACACCTGGTTTTTTTATAAACTTGAACTCATTTTCTTCCAACCACTTTTCTATCTTTGGCATTTCTCGTAATACTGTTCTAGAGCTTAATGATAATTTATCTGCTATTGATGATATTGTTATTGGATTTGTTACTGTAGATCTAGTTAATATTTGAATTATTTCTTTCTGTCTAGAGTTTAGTTTTTTGTTTTTCATATTAAACCTCTCCATTAATGACATCTTTGCTTGTCCAACTCCTTATATCTATATTTTAAACTTTGTTATATCTTAACTCAATTTAATCATCCATCATAAATGTCTTAATCACTTAGTGACACTTTTAAATAAATGGTCATATTTATTAATCATTATATCAAAGTTGTATTTGTTTTTTATAAAAATTTATTTCTATTAAATAAACAATTAGACAATTTGCAATTGCTTCTTTAAATAATAAAAAAAGGCGTAACTTTTTCTAAAAAATACTTACGCCTTTTCTTTGATTATTTACTTGCTAATCTATTATATAAGCCCTGAATATTATCATCAGTTAAGAAATTTTGGATTCCTATTAATTCCGCATTAGGACAAGACTTCTTAGCTCTATCTATTAATGTTTTATGAGTAACTACAATATCTGTATCTTTAGGTATATCATCAACAGATGCATGAATAACTTCTATTCCAAGATTTAGCTCTTTAATCTTATTTCTAAATTTTGAAGCTCCCATTGCACTTGATCCCATACCTGCATCACAAGCAAATACTATCTTTTTCACGATAGATTTGTTTATATTTTTCATTTCATTAACTTTTCCCTTTGCTTCTTCTAGATCTTCTTCTTTTGCATTCTTTGATGCTATCTTAATAAATGGTGCTGCCACTAAGAATGAAACTACTGTTGCTGCTGCTACCCCTGCTAAAACTGGTAGTAATCCCCCCTTTGGTGCCATTGCCATTAAAGCAAATATGCTTCCTGGTGAAGGTGTTGCTACAAGACCTGCTCCTAACATTGAAAATACTAATATTCCTGATGCCCCTCCTGCTATTACAGCTAATAAAAGCAGCGGATTCATTAATACATATGGGAAGTAAATTTCATGAATACCACCAAGGAAATGTATTATTGCTGCTCCTGGTGCAGATTGTTTTACTGATCCTTTACTATACATCCAATAAGCTAATATTATACCTAATCCAGGTCCTGGATTTGCTTCTAATAAGAACATTATGGATTTACCACTTTCTTGAACTTGTTCTAGTCCTATTGGTCCTAACACTCCATGATTAATAGCATTGTTTAAGAATAAAATCTTACCTGGCTCTATGAATAGTGAAACTAAAGGTAATAGCTTTCTTGCAACTAAAGCTTCCACACCAGTTTTTAATATTCCTGTTAAAACTACTACTACTGGACCTATTGCAAAAAATCCAAGTATGGCCAATATCATACCTAATATACCGATAGAAAAGTTATTTACAAGCATTTCAAAACCTGATGGAATTTTTCCATCTACAGCTTTATCAAACTTTTTAATTACAAAACCAGCTAAAGGTCCCATAATCATTGCTCCAATAAACATTGGAATATCTGCTCCTACTATAACTCCCATAGTAGCAACTGCTCCTATAACCCCGCCTCTTGCACCTCCTACCATCTTACCGCCTGTATAACCAATTAGTAATGGTAATAAGTACTTAATCATTGGGTCTACTAAACTTCCTAATGATTCATTTGGTGTCCATCCAGTTGGAATAAAAAATGCTGTTATAAGTCCCCAAGCAATAAATGCTCCAATATTGGGCATTACCATGCCACTTAGAAATTTTCCAAATCTTTGCATAGAATCCCTTGCACTAGTTTTAGAATTTGTCATTATTTTCCCCTCCATTTATTTATTTTTCTATTGTAAACTTTTACTTTGCAATTTAATTATATTTATACATACACATTAATTCAATTTGAAGAAACCGACCTTTTGTCATCTAACATTGGTGACAAGTTTATGATGAATTATGAATATAATGTTGAAGATAAATAGATATGTTTCCATAAGCTAAATAGCTATGCAAAGAATTACTAGGCTCTGAAAACCTACTATGCCAAGAGTTTTGGTTAACTCGCTGCGCTCAAACAAACCAACAACACTAAGGCCTAGTAGTTTTTCCTTCACCAAGTACTTCTAATTGCTCGCTATATGCTTATTCCACATATTCTATTTATCTTCGCTAGCTTATATTTCTCAACTTAACATTACTAAACAAATAATTATGCTGAATAAAATATAAAATAAAGAGGCTATGCTAGCATAACCTCTTTATTTACTTGTGTTAAATTTTCTTACATCATATTATTTATAACTTTTACAAATGCTTCTTCTTCTAAATCTGAGTATCCCTTAAAAATTATTTGATCTATATCTTCTTTATTAAAAACATAACAGTACTCTTCACCTAAATATCCCTCTGGATAAAGACACCCTAAATAATCATTTAGTTTTTCACCATTTTCTGAATAAATTTGTCTTCCTATAACCATTAACTTTTTATATCCATCTCTTAATACAACTATTGACCCTAGTGGTAATAAACTCATTTTATATCCTCCAGATTATGTATATAATTCTATGAATATTGTACTACATATTATTTTCTTTTTATAGTGAGTATTAATTTATTTTAAGAAGATACTATGCACAATAAACCAGTAAGTATAACTTAATGTCACTATTTTATTGTGTTATGAAATATTAATGCAAAAATTATTATTGCTAATATTATTAATAAAGACCTAATGACATATTATTTTTCTATAAATAGTTTTAATATCCTATGAATAAACGGGATGTCTAATATAGACATCCCGTTTATTATACTTTTCTACAAGTCATTTAAAGCACAAACAAGATAATATAATCTTATTTTACTTACATTAGTTTAAAAAATTTTACAATTATAAATTTCTATTTCTAATTGTATTTTCTTTGATTCTTATAAGTCTACAATCAATATAAGTATTTATATATACTCTTTAACCCTTTTCACTACATTTTCCACTGTAAAGCCAAATTTTTTAAATAACTCTTCAGCTTTACCAGATGCTCCAAATGTATCTAATGAAATAACTTCACCATCAAGTCCTACATATTTATGCCATCCAAATGAAGATAATGCTTCAACCGCAATTCTTTTTCTAACCTTATTTGGAAGAACACTTTCTTTATATTCTTTATCTTGAGAATCAAATATTTCAAATGAAGGGATACTTACTACTCTTACATCTATCCCCTGATTTTCTAATTCATCTGCTGCCTTGTAAATTAATTCAACCTCTGAGCCTGATGCCATTAATATTGCATCTGGAATTTCTTTCTTGGAATCCTTAATTATATATCCTCCATTTAATGCTCTCTTTGCAGATCCATCATATAAAGGTAAGGTTTGTCTACTTAATACTATTGAAGTTGGACTTGAACCATTAGTTACTGCATAATACCAAGCAGCCGCAGTTTCCTTTGAATCTGCAGGTCTAAATACAGTCATATTTGGCATACTTCTAAGTGCAGCTAATTGCTCTATTGGTTGGTGAGTTGGGCCATCTTCTCCTACTCCAATACTATCATGAGTTAGTACATATGTTACTGGTAAATTCATTAATGCTGATAATCTCATTGCACCCTTCATATAATCACTAAACACAAAGAATGTTGCACAGAATGCCTTTAATCCACCATGAGCATAAATACCATTTGTTATAGCAGCCATAGCATGTTCTCTTACTCCAAAATGAAGATTTCTTCCACTTCTATTTTCTTCTGAAAAATCTCCTTTTCCGTTCATATAGCTCTTATTAGAAGGTGCTAAATCAGCTGATCCTCCAATAAGATTAGGAATTAATTCTGCTAATCTATTTATAATTATTCCTGAAGACTCTCTAGTAGCCATTGCTTTCTCAAAATTCCAGAAATCTTTATTATTTAATAGAGCTTCACTATCAATTGTTCCAGAAATCCATTTACAATATTCTTCTGCTAATTTTGGATATGCATTTCTATAATCTTCAAATAAATCATTCCAATGTTTTTCTTTTTCTATTCCTAAATTGATGTAATTATCCATATTAGAATATACTTCTTTTGGAACATAGAAATCTTCTTGATTCCATCCTAAATTTTCCTTCATTGCTTTTACATTTTCAGTTCCTAAAGGCTCACCATGGGCAGATGCCTTTCCTTGTTTTTCAGGGCATCCAAACCCTATTTGATTCTTAACTATTATAATTGACGGCTTAGTAGTTTCATTTTTTGCTTCTTCAATTGCTTTTTCAACTGCTTCGATATCATTACCATCATTTACTTTAATTACTTGCCAGTTATATGCTTCATATCTCTTGGCTACATCTTCTCTAAATGCTATATCTGTATTTCCTTCTATAGAAATATTGTTTGAATCATATAAAACTATAAGCTTTCCTAATCCTAAAGTTCCTGCTAATGAAGATGCTTCTGCCGAAATTCCTTCCATTAAACATCCATCTCCAACTATAGCATAGGTATTATGATTAACTACTTCATATCCTGGTTTATTAAATTTTTCTGCTAAATGACTTTCTGCAATAGCCATCCCAACAGCATTACATACGCCTTGTCCTAAAGGTCCTGTTGTTATTTCAACCCCTTTAGTATGACCATATTCGGGATGTCCTGGTGTTAAGCTACCTAATTGTCTAAAATTCTTTATATCCTCAATTGTTATTCCATATCCAAATAAGTGTAATAAAGAATATTCTAGCATTGATCCATGACCTGCTGATAATATAAATCTATCTCTATTATCCCAGTTTGGATTCTTCCCACTATGATTCATCTTAGTCCATAATATATATGCCATAGTCGCTGAACCAAGTGGTAATCCCGGATGTCCTGATTTTGACTTTTCAATTGCATCTGCTGAAAGTACTCTTATTGCATCTATAGATAATCTATCTAATTTTCTACTCATTTTCAGCCTCATTTCTCATATTATTGTATATGTGTTTTTTTACTATTAAATATTTTACTAATTCTACTTTCCAAATGCTGCTTGCCAGTCTGCTTTGAATTTTTCTAATCCTTGATCAGTTAAAGGATGCTTAAGCATATTCATAATTAAATCATAAGGAACTGTAGCTATATCAGCACCTGCCTTTGCAGCCTCTATAACATGAATTGGGGTTCTTACACTTGCTGCAATTATTTTTGACTCAATTCTATGAATTGAGAATATTTCAGCTATATCTTTTATAAGATCCATTCCATTCATTGATATATCATCTATTCTTCCTAAAAATGGGCTTACATAAGTTGCTCCTGAATTTGCTGCAAGTAATGCTTGTGTTGCTGAAAATATTAAAGTAACATTTGTCTTTATTCCTTCTTTTGATAAAACTTTTACTGCTTTAAGACCTTCCTCAGTCATTGGAATTTTTACTATCATATTTTTATGAATAGCAGCAATTTTTCTTCCTTCCACAATCATGCCTTCTGAATCTTCACTTACAACTTCACCACTTATAGGTCCATCAACTATTTCAGTTATTTCTTTAATAACTTCATTGAAATCTCTTCCCTCTTTAGCAACAAGTGATGGATTTGTTGTAACACCCTTTATTACTCCCATATCATTTACTTTTTTAATATATTCTACATTTGCTGTATCTAAGAAAAATATCATATTAATACCGTCACCTTTCTTATTAAATCTTAATTAGTACTTTCTTCTTTTATAATCTTACTTCTATTCCATATCATTAAAGCTAATGTAAATATAGTAGCTATTGTTATACCAACCCACTTAAATTTAACTAACATAATAGATATCCAAGGGAATATGCTTGAGCCATAATCTATACTTGATATTAAGGCTGTTCCACTTGGAATTGCAAAATTAGCTGCTGATGCTGCTTCTGTAAACAGTGGTGCTAAATTGGTTCCTATTAATAATCCAAGAGCTAATGTTATAACACCTATAACAAATGATCTAAAGAAATCTCCTCTTGCAATAGGAACTATAAGAACGAACATAAATGGTAATCCTGCTAAACTTGCAAATGGTAAGAATTGATTACCAGGTACAATAAATGCTAGTAATAATGCTACTGGTATTGAAACTAATGAAATTGCTAATGTTACTGGATGACCAACACCAACTGCTGAATCTAATCCTATATATAAAGTACCTTTTCCTGAATATTTCTTTTGAAGGAATTCTTGTACTGCTTCAGAAACAACCATTAATCCTTCCATAAGTACTGCCGCCATCTTTGGTGTTAATACTAATACAGCTCCCATTACAACTGCTAAATTAAGTGTTTCTTTAACATTATATTTAGCTAAAATTCCTAGTAATGCACCTATTATAGTACCTAATATAGCAGGTTCTCCAAAAACTCCAAATTTCTTTTGAATTGTAGCTGCGTCTAGCTTTATTTTATTAACTCCAGGTATTCTATCTAATACCCAATTTATAGCTAAAGCAAGTGGTACAAAAGAAGCCGTAAATCCATGAGCAATTGAAACTCCTGGTAATCCTAAAGATTTTTCAACCATAGGTGCTGTTCTATCACCAATAACCATAGTTATAATCATATTTAATGCTGAAATAAATAAACTTATCCATAGGTTTCCTGTTAGCATATATACTAATGAACCAGTAAATGCAAAATGCCAAAAATTCCATATATCAACATTAATTGTTCTTGTTGTTTTTGTTAAAATCATAATTATATTTACTATCAGACATAACGGAATTATTAAAATCCCAACAGTTGATCCAAATGCAATTGCAGATGCAGCTGGCCAACCAACATCTAATACTGTTAAATTCAATCCAAAGTTCTGAACCATTCTTTCTGCAGCTGGTCCTAAATTTTCAGTTAATAATGTTATTATAGCGTTTAATCCAATAAATCCAATTCCAACTAACAAACCTGATTTAATTGCTTGTCCTATTTTAACTCTTAAAATTAGAGCAAAAACTATAAATATAATAGGCATCATAACTGCTGCCCCTAAATCTACTAAATACTGTAATGCAGCCATTAATATTCCTCCTCGAATCTTATAAATTTAATCTTATAATCCTAATGCTTGAACTATTTCATCCATTACTTTATCAACACCCATACCTGTTATAAAAGGCAATCCTTTAATTAATGGCACTCCATAATCTTCTGTTACCATAGCTGTTGTTACTATTAAATCATATTTACTTGCTTGCTTAGATAATTCAACAACTGTAGATTGTGTTATTTGAACTTTATCAAGTAATCCTCTTTTTTCTAATCCTGCTTTTATTTTTTGAATTGCTATTGTTGATGTTGCTACTCCTGCTCCACATGCTACTATTATTTTTTTCATCTTAATCCAACCTCTTTCATAATATTAATTAAATTATCATTATTATTTTCATTGTACATCTTAGTAAGAATATCCTCGTTGGATATTACTTCCATAAGTTTTTGTAAAACTTCCACTTGTTTCTCTTTCTCTTTAACAAGTAAGACAAATGCTATTTTAACATTTACTTCCCCTTCACCTTCCATACTTATGAATTTTACATCATCTTTAAATTTCACAAATACTATTCCTGCTTTATTTACATGCTCACTATTACAATGAGGTATTGCTACCCCTATCGGTTCAACAGGTAATCCAGTTGGGAAAATTTTTTCTCTTTCTATTATTGCATCTTTGAAACTTTCCTTAACATATCCATAATTCAAAAGTCTGTCAGATATATTTTCTAAAAATTCAAAGCAATCATTATAATTTTCATTAATAAATATTAAATCATTATTCAATAGTCTACACTTCTTTCTCTAATTACCGTATATTTGCTTAAATTCTTTAAAATCTCTACACTTAATTAGTTTATTAACTTTGTTAATATCATCTATTCCACTATAAATTTCTAAAAACAACTTTTCAGAGCCCTTCCCTAATTTAAAGGCTAGCATCATAACAAGCTGTACTTTTGTTTTATCCCAATTTATTGGATTTTTCAAAATTGCTATTGCAATAGCCTCTTTATTAACTTTTCCTTTTATAAAGTGAGGTATGGCAACTTTATTACCTATCTCCGTAGAAGACATATCTTCTCTTTCTCTAAAGGAACTTGCTGCCTCTTTATCTATATAACCTTTTTCATACATAGTTTTAGATAAATATTCTATTATTTCATCCTTATTCTCTAAATCTAAATTTACAAAAAATAAATCCTCTTTAAATATACTTTTTTTCAAATCATTATTTTTCTTCATTGTAATAAATCTGGTTATTTTTTTACAATCTTCTTCAAGCATTATAGGTGATACATTTAGCACTGGTAATTTAACATTTTCTAATGGAATAGTACTTATAATTAAATCATATTGAGATAAATCCATACTATTTAATTTAAATGCTGGGTAGAACCCTTTTATTTCTATAAAATCGTTAAATTTACTTTCCAACTTAGTTTTTAATAGAATTGCAGTTCCTCCGCCTGTGGCACAAACTACTATAGTTCTGTATTTGTTTATTTTATTTGCTAATTTTAATCTTTCAACTGCTCCTGCAAAGTGTAACGTTATAAATCCTACTTCATCTTCAGATATATCTATATTAGCTTTTCTTTTTAATCCTTCGCAGAAAATAATAGCTATATCATAATCAAATGCATAATTAACCTTAATTTCATCAAGCATTGTATTTTCTATATTCATTCCAAAATTAATTCTATTCATTGCACTTCTAAGATGAATTAATAGTCCACTTTTCAAAATATTATCATTAAAAAAGTTTATTCCACTATGTTCATAAACTAGGTTAAGGCAGTGATTAAATAAATTATCAATATAATTATCCTTATAGTACTTGTCCGCATTCGTATCTAGTGATAGCATTTTTTGTGATACTAAATGTTGATATAAATAAACAACTTCTTCATAAGGTAAATTTATAGTAAAATTTGAATCTAACATTTTTTTAAGTTCTAATGCAGCTTCATATTCTTTACATTCCTTATCACAACTTAAATTAGAATAACTGATAAAATTATTTTTCTTTACTCTATAAATAGCTATTATTATATGAATACATAGATTTTTAAATCCTAAGTCACTTAATTCAATTTCATACTTTTTCACTATGCCTAATACAATATCAGATATTAATTTATATATGACATTATCATTAGATGCTGAAAATTTAAAATCATTAACATTTAAATATTTAAGTTCCTTACTGTTTTTAAATAAATAATTTGAAATGAAAGCTCTTATATCAATTTCATTTCCAATTAGTGATATCCCATTATTGGAAACTCTACTTATTCCTAAATTATATTTATTTAATATATTTTTCACTTCTTTTATATCTTGCTTTATAGTTGATAAACTTACATATAATTCCCTAGATAGTTCTTCTAATTTTATTGCTTTATTATTTTGTGAAAAATTCCTTGAAATTAATATTTCTAATATATCATTTACTCTACTACTATCATTTCCGCTTATAGGACTTTTTTCATTTAAACATTCTATAATTATTCCCTTTTTATACTCATCTGCAGCTATAAATTTATAACCTAGGCCTCGCTTTAAAATTAACTCTGTATCTTTTTCCTTACAAAACAATTTTAATTTCATAATTTCATTAGCTAATGTTCTTTTTGATATATTAAATTGCTCTTCTAATTCTTGACTGTTAATATAATCTTTTGATTCTAAAATATACTTAAGTATATCTTTTTGTCTTGATGTTAAATTATAGTAAACCATTTCACCACCCAATTTCATTATATATTATCAATACTTCTATGAATAGCCATATAAACTGCAATTTAAATTGCAGATATATATACTACTTATTTTATATATATCTATTACGTATTTATTATCCACTAAATTTTTCATTAACTAAATTAGCTATATATGTCTATATTACCACATATAATTATCTGATTTATTATAACTTTTATACTGTATTTCCAAAATTATACTACATATTTATTTTTTTATATTGTTCTGAAGTTTTAATATTTATATTAGTTAAATTTCATTTTACAGAAAATCAAAAAGTATGAAATATCATATTTCAATAACACTTATAAGCTATTGTAATATGGCATTTCATACTTTTAAAATAATTAATTTAACTATGAACTTTTTAATCTTCTACTTTTGGTCTATATTTTTAAACGTTTACCAAAATATTTAAAATTACTACACACTTCTAAATAATTGCTTTTAAAATTGGACTATACAGTTAATATTATTTAAACTGTTTTCCATAAATATATCTCCAAGTGTTAATGTATCATCCCTTAAATCTACTATGTTAGATAACTCATACTCCCACTTCCAATTTTTATTATTATTCTTAAAAGCTTCTAATGATTTTCTATTTTCATGTATTTCAAATGGCTCACTTATATTTCCTATAGCTAAAACTTTAGTTTCATTAGTATCTGTAGCTTCTACTAATACAAACTTTTCGAATTGATTATAATTATTAGGTAAATTAGTTAATGCATAAATTCCATTATCTATTACATCATTTACAGTATCTTTAGTTGCTTTTAGAATTATTATCTTCTCTTGACTCATTAAATTACTTGTTAAACACATAAGATCACCTCTTTTTAATATCTCTAATTACTTTCATTATATGTTTATTTTTCTCAAGATATATTTATTTTTTTAAATCCTATATCCTATTAAATAAGAGATTTACAAATTAAATAAGAGATTTACAAATCTTGTGTGTATTCTTTTTCTATTATACGTATCTAAAGAAAATTATACTTTACCACTTATTTAAGACTCTTTCTGCAAAAGCTAAAAAGTCTTTCAATACTACCTTTGTACCATCATCTAATATCATAGTGCCATTAAACTTACCAAAAACTTGATTTTGATCACTACAAATTAATTTTACATCTGTACAAGATGCTCTATTTAAAATTGGTTCAAATTGCATTTCAAACCTTTGATCACTACTTGTAATAGTCCAAGGTTTCGTATATAAATAATTTCCTTTTTCATCAGTTGGAATATTAAATGTAATATCTTCTAACTTATGCAAAATACCATCATAGAAAATAACATTTTCACTTGCTTCGCTGGTATCTCCAAATCCATATCCAATATTAAATCCTACTTCATGCTCGTCCACTATTCCACAACCTGCACTCCAGTACCATACATTTTTATAAGTCCAAACACCTCTCCCCCGATCTAAAATACCTCTTGTACTATTTTTATTAAATTCATATTTAAAATCACCTAATTGAAAATATCCAGTAACTTTAAACCCTACTATTTTTTGATTATAATAAAAGTGTTTTTCTTTTTTAAATGGAGTTGCAATAACTATTGAATCTTGCGGTTCTTCATCTAGTTCAAGATAACAATGAAATGTTTGTTTATCATGAAAATTATGTATTCTACATTCTAAAATTCTTTTATGAGCTTTATGTTTGAATGATAAATCAATTTTTTTAGAAGTAAAAACCACATCTCCTTCTTTTGAACTCGAAGGCATATTTATTTTACCAAGAGAAAATGCCTGAATTGGTGATACTGTTTTTTCTCTTGCATTTTTAAAATCTAAGATAGATACACTCTCTAAGCTCATATAAGAATTATCCGCAAGAGTTAAAGCAATTCCATATTCATCATTGTATATTAAATAATAATCCCATTCTTTAATACGTAAAGAGTTCGCTTTAATATCTTTTCTATCGTAATCTAATATTAAACTCCTTGCATATCCTGGTTGATTTAAGTTTCCTTGTTCATTTAATAACTTTGTATTTTCTGTAATCTCTCTTTGCATTGTAGTCCTCCTTTCTTTTATAATAAAGTTCAAATAAATGATAAAAAGAATCTCCTAATTTATTTATATAAAAGTTATACTTACCATATGTCCTCATTTAGATTATGTATATCTACATTTTATCATATTTATCTACCTTTTTAATAAAATATACTTTTAAAATATTTTTTAAATCAATGTCCAATTCAATTTCAAGTAGTTTTATTGCCTTAAAAAAGTTAATCTCTTATTTTTATAAAGGGGGTCGCGTTTCGCGAGCCCCTTTTAAACCATTGATTTTGCTTGCTTAAAGACATTTTTAAATTTAAATATAAATTTTTATCATTTATGTATGAATAAAGGGAAGCTCGAATTAGAGCTTCCCTTTTTATGAGCTAATATCAAAATTTATTTTGCTACAGCCCCATTCTTATATTATTAAGCTTCTTTAGATAGCCTTTCTAAATCAGATATTATTACTTTTACTAAATCAAGTTTTCCTTTAGCGTAATCTTTATCATTTAACCAATCTATTCCAAGCTCTAATGCCTTTTCAGTTTCCTTATATTCATTTAATAAAGTTTTAACTAAATCTTCTCTCATGATTACTTCTCTCCTTTATAACAAATACTATTCAACAGTAACTGATTTTGCTAAGTTACGTGGCTTATCTACGTCACAACCCTTTTGCTTAGCCATATAGTATGATATTAATTGAAGTGGAACTACTGATAATACTGGAGTTAATAATGAATTTGTATTTGGGATATAAATTACATCATCACAAACCTCCTTAGCATCTTCGTCCCCTTCATTTGCTATTGCTAGAACTCTTGCCCCTCTTGTAACTACTTCTCTGATGTTACTTATCATTTTGTCTCTTAATCTATCTTCTGTTAATAATGCTATTATTGGAGTTCCATTTTCTATTAGAGCTATTGGACCATGCTTTAATTCTCCACCTGCATATGCTTCTGAATGAATATATGATATTTCTTTAAGCTTTAAAGAACCTTCTAAAGCAACAGCATAATCTAATCCTCTTCCTAAGAAGAAAAGATCTTTATCCATATAGTTTTTAGATGCAAACTTTTGTAATTCATCTTTCTTAACTAATATTTCATTTACCTTTTCTGGTAAATTCATTAATTCTTCTTTAAGATTTTCTGCTGTTTCATTATCAATTGTACCCTTAACTTCTCCAAAGTATATTCCTAAAATATACATTGCTATTAATTGTGTTTCATAAGCCTTTGTTGAAGCAACTGCTATTTCTGGACCCGCCCAAGTATAAAGTACATGATGTGCTTCTCTTGAAGCTGAACTTCCAACAACATTTGTTATAGCTAAAACTTTTGCTCCTATTCTTTTCGCATCTCTTAAAACTGCTAAAGTATCAGCAGTTTCTCCTGATTGGCTAACAACTATTAATAATGACTTTTCTGTTATTAATGGATCTCTATATCTAAATTCTGAAGCTATATCAACCTCAACTGGTATTTTAGCTAACTTTTCTATTATAGTTTTTCCAACTAATCCTGCATGATAAGCTGTTCCACAAGCAACTATAAATACTCTATCAAAAGATTCTAATTCTTCTTTAGTGATATTTATATTATCTAATTTAACTTTTGAATCCTTTAAAACTCTTGAAGTTAAAGTATCTTTTATTGCCTTTGGCTGCTCATGAATTTCTTTTAACATGAAATCTTCATATCCACCCTTTTCAGCAGCATCAACATCCCAAGTAACATGATATACTTCCTTATCTATAACTTCGCCATCTTCTGTCTTAATTTCTATTCCATCTCTAGTCATTACCACAAATTCTTTATCTTCTAATAAATAAACTTCTCTTGTATGATTAAGAACTGCTGGTATATCTGAAGCTATAAAGTATTCTTTTTCTCCAAGTCCAACTATTAATGGACTATCTTTTCTAACTGCAACTATTTTATCTGGCTCATTTTTACAAATAACACCTATTGCATAGCTTCCTTCCATTTTTGAAGTTGCCTTTACTACAGCTTCAAATAAATCACCTTTATAATAATAATCTACTAAGTTTGGAATAACTTCTGTATCAGTTTCTGAATAAAACTCATATCCCTTTGTCTTAAGCCATTCCTTTAACTTCATATAATTTTCTATAATTCCATTATGAACAACACTTATTGTTGCATTTCCATTTGTATGAGGATGTGAATTTATATCTGATGGCTCTCCATGAGTTGCCCATCTAGTGTGTCCTATTCCTATACTTCCTTTTAAAGGACTCTGCTTTAAATGATCATCTAAATTCTTTAAACGTCCTTTAAACTTTCTAACTTTAATTTCTCCATCTTCTAATACAGCTACTCCTGCTGAGTCATATCCCCTGTATTCAAGCTTTGATAATCCCTCAACTAATATTGGAGATGCTTCCTTTTTTCCTACGAATCCAACTATTCCGCACATATTTATCTTCCTTCCTTTTCTTCAACTGTATTTTTAATTTTATTTCTAATAAAGAACTTATATTCCTTATTGAAGGTTTTAACACCAAGCTAATGTTGTCCTACAAATCACTTTGTAGTTTTATTAGCTGTTAACGGTAGTGTGCAATACCGTGGGGCACCCGCCGAAGTATCGATACTCCCCAACCTCGTCAACTCATTTGAGTTCTGGCGCTTTTATTTTTATTATCATTTTTCTCCTTTCTTTAAATATTTGATTTAATCTATACTCTATCTTATGCATATAAAATTAAAATCTACACTAATTCTAACACATTTTTTGTTAAAATCAACTATTTTTATTTAAATTTAATTATTTTAAGCTATTTTATTAAATTAATTCTATATATCTTTCATTTTCTCTTATTTACTCTTGTTAATAACTATACATGTAGATGTCTAGACATATTTACAATGGATAATTGATAATGGACAATTCATAATTATGTAAAAAGCTCATCTTAAGCTGAATTTTCATATCTATGCTTTAAGGTTGATTCTTTTATCAATTGTCTATTATCTAAAAAAGATGTAGTTACTTTTTCTTTTTATAAAAGTAACTACATCCTTTATTAATTTCATTTTTATTATAAATATATTATATTAAACTGCATTATGCATAGTAAACATGCTTATTAATTTTAATTTTTCTTTTCTAGATAATTGCTTTATTGCATATTCTCTTTTCATTGCATCTTTTTTATCTTCAAATTCTTCAAAATATACTATTTCTACTGGTAATCTAGCTTTTGTATATTTAGCTCCTTTTCCACTATTGTGAGCTTTAATCCTTTTTTCTAGAGAGGTTGTCCACCCTGTATATAAAGTGTTATCGCTACATTTTAATATATAAACGTAATTCATTTTATCACCTAGTCTAATCTTCATTATATTTTTAATAAGTAAATTATAACTCAATAAAAAGCTTTTATAAAAGTAATTTATAACTTAATAAAAAGGTTATCTTAAACTATACTTTTTAAGATAACCTTTTATTCAATATCTATTTTAATGCATTTTCTATTCTATTTCTTATTTCTTCTACTTTGTCTTTAGCAACATCTGTTTTTTCTCTTATTGCTTTATCATATTGGTTAAATAAATTTTCCATATCATCTACAGTACTTTTTATGGAAGCATCTTCAACTGTGTTCTTTAAATTTGTAAGTTTCCCTTTGAATTCACTGCTATATTTATCCCAATCTTCAGCTTTTATATTTTCTACTCCGCCCTCAACTTTTCCTTTAAATTCTGTGTATAAATTATTTACAGAAGTCCTACTCTCATTTACTGAGCCCCCTTGATTATTAGTACCATTAGTATTTGAATTTGTATTATCTGTCACTCCAGTACCATTTGTTCCATTCATTCCGTTTGTACCATCTGTTGTTCCTGTGCCTGCCTTATCTGTTACTCCTGTACCTGAATTGTTATTTGTTGATGGATTTCCTTCTGTAGCGTTTCCACAGGCTGCTAATCCTAAACTACAAGTTATTAACATACCTATTAATAATTTTTTCATTTTAGTTCCTCCTTTTTTCACCATATATTTATTCTCCCTCTCTCATAACCACACAATTATTTTCTCTCTTAAACTTTAAATTATACTTATTAGGTAATCATCTTATTGATGATGCCCTCATAAGTTCAGAAAGCTTGCAGTTACCAAAATACAATATTCATTTCAATCTAAATTTATAGTAAAAAAAGGAGCTATCTTAAAAGACAGTTCCTCCTATAAAATTAAAAATTATTTATGTAATTTGACACAATCAATAAATCCATTAATTTATTTTAAATTGTTTAAATAATATTTTTGTTTTTAAAATAAATTTAAAATAACTCCACCTAACACAGTTAATGCATAAACTACATTCATCACAACAAAATTCTTTACTGCTAATACAAAAGTATCTTTTTTAGTTTGAAGTTTATTGAACTTATTTATATTTCCCTTTATAACTTTTAATACTAGTAATGTTACTATTGAAACTACCGGTAATATTCTAAGCAATACTCCAACTACTATAGCAATAAATCCAATATAATATAACCATTTAAATACCTTTAAGGCATTTTCTTTTCCAATATATATCGGAAGTGTATATCTTTTATTTACTATATCTTCATCTATATCACAAATATTATTTGCAAGCATTATATTAGAAATTCCAGTTATAGCTGGTAAACTTACAATAAATATGTATATCAACTCAAGTATATTAAAGTTTATGCTTATGTTATTTAAATTGGTAAAGTTAATTGATAATATCTCTGAATCAAATATATGTATATAGATAGTTAAAAACGTTATTATAAATCCCATTGCAAGACCTGAAAATATTTCTCCAAATGGTGTCCTTGATATTGGTATTGGACCAAATGAATATGTAATTCCTATAACAAATGAAATTGCACCTATTAATAAAACTATTATATTAGTATTTTTAACTAGCAGTAACCCTAAAGCTGTTGCTAATATAAGCATAAAATAAATAGTTATCCTAACTACTCTTGGATTTAAATTATAACTAACTATAGCATTATGAGTTTCGTATCCATATCCTTCTTTTTTAACTGCTTTTGCATAATCCATATAATTATTAATCGCTGTAGTAGTCATATCAAATATTATCATTGATAAAAACATTATTATTGAATTTTTTATATTAAAATTATCATATCTGTATAAAGCATAAAAAGTTCCTAATAAAAATGGAATTACACTTGCTACTTTTGTTTGTATCTCTACTAATTTTAAAAAGCTACCTATTCTCAAAATTAATCTCTCCCTCTAAAAATATTATATTAACTATTTTATAACTTCTTTTAAAAATAAGAAAGTGAAAATATGTAAGTTCACCAATCTAATAAATTTGTTTAGAATTAGAATAAACTTATATATTTCCACCTAAAATTAAAAGAAAAAAGTAGAGAAATTCAAATTTATTAATTTTATAAATAAGTTCTAAAACATGAGATATAAGTTTTCTCTACTAGTTTACTTTCATTTATTTAATTTTTAATTTAAATATTTAATTTAAAAATGCTTGTGCCTCTATTTTAACTGATTCTTGACTTTCTTTATCTTCTTCATCATATTCTGAATGCTTATAAAAATAATCTGCCATTTGGAATCTCTTAACCCTAGAAATGCTTAATTCTTCAGCTAAATCATCTAAAAATCTTACTTCAGACATCTCATATTCAGCATCTGCTAATGCAACTCTAGTTAATTCAAAAAATACTATGTTTATTATTCTCTCTCCAGCATTCCTTATAACATTGATTGTTTCTTCATGGCTAACTTCTTCTAAATCAAAGTCCTCCATATTCATTTCTTTTAATGCTCTCTCAATTAATTCCTTCTCTTTTTCTTCTACTTTATCATCTACTAACGCAAATTCTACAAGTAAGTTGATATAGGCAGTACCTAACTCTTTGCTAAGTTCATCTAAAAACATACCCAATCCTCCTTTGTTTTTACTATATTAATTATAACATATATTAAATATGTATAGAATAAAGAGCCTTCTTACAATTAAAATTAAAGAGCTGCCTTATAGACAGCTCCTTTTAAAATATTCCTAATCCAACTTCTTAGTATCTATCCAACTCATCATTTCTCTTAATTCTTGACCAACTTTTTCAATTGGATGTTCTGCTTCCATTCTTCTTCTTGCATTAAACATAGGTCTTCCAACTTGATTTTCTAATAACCAATTCTTTGCAAATGTTCCATCTTGAATTTCAGATAACACCTTTTTCATTTCCTTCTTTGTTTCTTCAGTTACTATTCTATTCCCCACCATATAGTCACCGTATTCAGCAGTATCTGATATAGAATATCTCATCATACTCATTCCACCTTGATATAGTAAATCTACAATTAGCTTCATTTCATGTAAACACTCAAAATATGCATTTTCAGGAGCATATCCTGCTTCTACTAAAGTTTCAAATCCTGCTTTTATAAGCGCTGTACAACCTCCACAAAGAACTGCTTGTTCTCCAAATAAATCTGTTTCTGTTTCATCCTTAAATGTAGTTTCTAATACTCCAGCTCTGGCTCCACCTATTCCATTTGAATAAGCTAAAGCTAAATCACGAGCATTTCCTGTTGGATTTTGATATACAGCTATTAAACATGGAACTCCTGATCCTTCTGTATATGTTCTTCTTACCATATGTCCTGGTCCCTTAGGCGCACACATAAATACATCTACATTTTCTGGCGGAACTATTTGTCCATAATGAATATTGAATCCATGTGCAAATACTAGTGCATTTCCTTCTTCTAGATATGGAGCTATTTCTGATTTATATACATTTGCTTGTTTTTCATCTGGTAATAATATAACCACTACATCTGAAGCCTTTGCTGCTTCTGCAACTGTTGCTACATGTAATCCTGCTTTTTCAGCTCTTTCCCAAGACTTACTTCCTTCATAAAGTCCAACAACAACATCAATTCCACTTTCATGTAAGTTTAATGCATGAGCATGGCCTTGACTACCATATCCAATTATAGCAACCTTTTTCCCCTTTAATAATTCTAAATTTGTGTCCTTTTCATAATACATTTTTGCCATTTTTCTAACCCCCTAATTATCTACATCTTCTTCACTTATTATTTCATTAATTGGTGCACCAGGTGCAACCATAGGAAATACTTTTTTATCATTATGAATTACATAATCTATTACTACTGGCCCTTTAAACTCTAAGGCTTCCCTTAAAGCTGGTTCTAGTTCTTCTTTTTCATAAACTCTAAAACCTCTTCCCCCAAAGGCCTGAGCTAATTTAACAAAATCAGTCGATCTATTTAAAGTTGTTGATGAATATCTTGCCTCATAGAAAAAGTTTTGCCATTGCCTTACCATTCCTAATGAATTATTATTAACTATTATTATAATTACAGGCAAATTATTCTTTACTGCTGTAACTAATTCATTACAATTCATTCCGAAGCTTCCATCTCCAGCTATATTAAAAACCTGCTTATTCTTTAGTGCAATTTGTGCACCAATTGATGCCCCTAATCCAAATCCCATAGTTCCAAGTCCACCTGAGGATATGAAACTTCTTGGATTCTTATATTTAAAATACTGAGCTGCCCACATTTGATGCTGACCAACTTCAGTAGCTATTACAAAACTTCCATCATCTAATTCACTAAGCTTCCTAAATAAAAACTCTGGAGTTAACTCTCCTGTAATAGAAGTATCTTTAACATTTAAATCTTTAAGTTGATTCATTTGATTTAACCATTCTTCATTTTTCTTTTCTTTTAGTAATGGAATTAACCTTTGAAGAACAACCTTTAAATCCCCAACTATAAATGAATCCACTTTGATATTTTTATTAATTTCTGCTGGATCTACATCTATATGAACTACCTTTGCATTCTTTATATTTTTTTGATTATTAATGACTCTATCACTAAATCTTGCTCCTAAATTTATTAATAGATCACATTTAGTAGCTAATATATTTGAAGCTTTAGTTCCATGCATTCCTATCATCCCTGTATATAATGGATGATTATAAGGAAATGCTGAAATTGCCATAAGCGAAGTCGCTATTGGTGAATTTATTTTTTCAACAAATCCCTTTAGCTCTTCAAAAGCTTCTGATGCTACTATTCCACCCCCTGCATAAACAAAAGGATTTTCAGCCTCATTTATTAATGCGGCTACTTCTTCTAAAGCTTCATCCGTTATATGCTTTGTTTTTCTTTCTACTTCCTTTGGAATTATAGGTTCATATTTTGCTTTAGCTGACGTAATATCCTTAGGTATATCTATTAGTACTGGTCCTGGTCTACCTTCTTTAGCTATATAAAAAGCTTCCCTTATAATTCCTTGTAAATCATTCACATCTTTAACTATATAATTATGCTTTGTTATCGGCATAGTTATTCCAGTTATATCAACTTCCTGAAAGCTATCTTTTCCAAGAAGTTGCTTTGTAACATTTCCCGTTATTGCAACCATTGGTATAGAATCCATATAAGCAGTTGCTATCCCAGTCACAAGATTAGTTGCCCCAGGTCCAGAAGTTGCTAAACATACACCAACCTTTCCAGTTGCCCTAGCATACCCATCTGCCGCATGTGCTGCCCCTTGCTCATGCGCTGTTAATATATGATTTATCTTATCCCTATACTTATATAACTCATCATATATATTAAGAACAGCACCACCAGGATATCCAAAAATAGTATCAACACCCTCATCCAAGAGAGATTTAATCAATATTTCAGCCCCTGTTAAAAACATAAATAACCCCCTTATTTCAATGGATAATGGATAATTGACAGTTGACAATTATCCATTGCCAATTATCCATTACTCCAGTATTGCTCCTTTGCTAGCCGAGCTCACCAACTTAGCGTATCTTGCTAAGTAGCCTTCTTTTACTTTTGGCTCTAATAATGTTTTATTTTTTCTTCTTTTTTCTAAAACTTTATCATCTATTAAAAGCTCTAGTTTACCATTTGGTATATCTATTGAAATTATATCTCCTTCTTCAACTAATGCTATTGTTCCTCCTTCTGCTGCTTCTGGAGAAACGTGCCCTATTGCAGCTCCTTTTGTTGCTCCACTAAATCTTCCATCTGTTATTAATGCTACATATTTATCTAATCCCATTCCTGCTATTGCTGATGTTGGAGATAGCATTTCTCTCATTCCTGGACCACCCTTAGGCCCTTCATATCTTATTACTACTACATCACCTTTTATAATTTTTTTAGAAATAATTGCTTCTATTGCTTCTTCCTCAGAATCAAATACTCTTGCAGGTCCCTTATGTGTTAACATTTCTTCTAGAACTGCTGATTTTTTTACTACTGCTCCATCTTTTGCTAAGTTTCCTCTTAATACTTGGATTCCACCTGTAGTGCTATATGGATTGTCTATATTTCTTATTACATTATTATCATTTACTACTACATCTTTTAGGTTTTCTTTATGAGTTTTAGAAGTTGCTGTTATGCAATCCAAATCTAATAAATCCTTCTTTGAAAGTTCCTTCATAACAGCTTGTATTCCACCAGCCCAATATAAATCTTCTATATGAGTATCAGATGCTGGTGCCAACTTACAAAGGTTTGGAGTTTTTGAAGATACTTCGTTGATAATATCTAAATTCATTTCAACCTTTGCTTCATTTGCAATTGCAGTTAAATGAAGTACACTATTTGTTGAGCATCCTAAAGCCATATCAACTGTTAAAGCATTCTTTATAGACTTTTCATTAACTATATCTCTTGGCTTTATATCTTTTTCTAATAAATCCATTATTCTCATCCCTGCATATTTAGCAAGTCTTATTCTTTCTGAATATACTGCTGGTATGGTTCCATTACCAGGCAATGCTAGCCCTAAAACCTCTGCCAAACAATTCATTGAATTTGCAGTAAACATTCCTGAACATGACCCACATGTTGGGCATGCCTTATTTTCTAGTTCACACAAATCTCCTTCTAACATAGTCCCATTCTCATAAGCGCCAACTGCTTCAAACATAGTTGAAAGTGATACTTCCTTATCCTTAAATTTCCCTGCAAGCATTGGTCCTCCACTCACAACAATTGCTGGAATGTTTAATCTTAATGCTGCCATCATCATACCTGGAACAATTTTATCGCAATTTGGTATTAAAACTAAAGCATCAAATCCATGAGCCTTAACCATGCACTCAATAGTATCTGCTATAAGTTCTCTTGTAACTAAGGAATACTTCATTCCTTCATGTCCCATTGCAATACCATCACATACTCCTATAGTTGGAAATACCAAAGGTGTTCCCCCAGATAGCATTACGCCTTTTTTAACTGCTTCAACTATTTTATCTAAATTTATATGACCTGGAATTATATCATTTTGTGAAGTTACAACTCCAATTAACGGCCTATTTATTTCTTCATCTGTAAGACCTGTAGCCTTTAGTAATGATCTATGAGGAGCCCTTGATGGTCCCTTTTTAACTACATCGCTTCTCAAATAACTCACCTCTTTTATCCCAATATTTTTTGTATAACTAACTCTCCAATCTCTTTAGTTCCAACTAGCTTCATTCCTTCACTCATTATGTCACCTGTTCTATATCCATCTTCTAGCACTTTTACAACAGATTCTTCTATAAGATTAGCTTCTTTTTCTAAATTAAAGCTAAATCTTAGCATCATTGCTGCTGAAAGTATTGTTGCCAACGGATTGGCTATTCCCTTCCCTGCAATATCTGGTGCACTTCCATGTATCGGCTCATACATTCCAAGAGTGCCTTCTCCTAATGAAGCTGAAGGTAACATTCCTATAGAACCAGTTATCATACTAGCTTCATCAGATAAAATATCTCCAAACATATTAGATGTCACTATTACATCAAACTGTCTTGGATCCCTAACTAATTGCATAGCTGCATTATCAACATACATATGATTTACTTCTACATCTGGATAATCCTTAGCTACTTCTTCTATAACACTTCTCCATAGCCTTGAAGTTTCTAAAATATTTGCCTTATCAGCACTAGTAAGTTTTTTCTTTCTCTTCATTGCTGTATCAAATGCTATTTTAGCTATTCTTCTTACTTCATTTACATTGTATCTTTCAGTATCATAAGCTCCAGATACTCCATTTAGCTCTTCTCTTCCTCTTTCACCAAAATATATTCCACCAGTCAATTCTCTAACTACGCATATATCAATTCCATCACCTATAATGCTATCTTTAAGTGGAGATGCATCCTTAAGAGGTTCATATAATAAAGCTGGTCTTAAATTACAATATAAATTCATTCCACCTCTAAGCCCAAGTAATGCTTGCTCTGGTCTAATTTTTGCATTTGGATTATCCCACTTCGGTCCTCCAACTGCACCAAGTAATACAGCATCAGCCTTCTTGCATGCTTCCAAAGTTTCATCTGGAAGAGGTGTTCCTTTTTTATCTATTGCACATCCCCCAGCTAATAAATATTCATATTCAAACACATGATTAAACTTATCCCCAACACAATTTAAAATATTCACAGTTTGTTCCACAACTTCTGGACCAATTCCATCCCCTGGTATAACCGCTATCTTATAATTCATATTAAAAAGCCCCCCTTATTAATTGACAATAGACAATTGTAGATATAATTCAGCTTCGCTGAATTATTAAATTTTATAAACTCCGCAGGAGTTTATTCATTAACTATCCATTGTCCTTTCTCCATTATCCATTGATTATGAATTGTTCTTAATATAGTTTACTAGTCCATTGCTATTTATTATCTTCTGCATAAACTCTGGAAATGGTTCTCCTTGGTATTCTTGATTTTTTGATTTGTTTTTGATTACTCCTGTAGTAAAATCTATTTCGAGTTCGTCTCCTGCTTCTATTGATTTAACCGCTTCTTCACATTCTATTATTGACAATCCTATATTTATTGCATTTCTATAGAATATCCTTGCAAATGTTGATGCTATTACACAGCTTACTCCACTTTCTTTTATTGCTATTGGAGCATGCTCTCTTGATGATCCACATCCAAAATTCTTATTTGCAACGATTATATCTCCCTTTTCAACCTTCTTCGTAAAATCAGAATCTATATCTTCCATACAATGCATTGCTAATTCTTTAGGATCCGATGTATTCAAATATCTTGCAGGAATTATCACATCCGTATCTACATTGTCACCATATTTAAAGACCTTTCCACTTGCTTTCATTTACATAACCCCCTTGTTTAAATTGACAATTGACAATGGAAAATTGATAATTGTGGATATAATTCAGCTTTGCTGAATTATTAAAACAACTAAAATTCTCTAACTCAGCTTGCCTGAATTATTTCCTAAATTGTACATTATCCCTTATTAATTATTAATTATATTGTTCATTATCCATTATCCATTGTTCTCTACTTCTTCCGGGCTTGTTATCTTCCCAGTCAATGCTGATGCTGCTGCTACTGCTGGACTTGCTAGATAAACTTCTGACTCAACATGCCCCATTCTTCCTACGAAGTTCCTGTTTGTTGTTGATATTGCTCTTTCACCTTTTGCAAGTATCCCCATATGCCCACCTAGGCATGGACCACAAGTTGGTGTTGATACTACTGCTCCAGCTTCTACTAGATCTTTTATTATTCCTTCTTCTAAAGCTTGAAGGTAAATCTTTTGAGTTCCTGGGAATACAATACATCTAACTCCCTTTTTAACTTTTTTATTCTTTAATATATCTCTTGCAACTCTTAGGTCTGAAATTCTTCCATTTGTGCAAGATCCTATAACAACTTGATCTACAGCTACTTCTCCAACTTCATCTATAGTTCTTGTGTTATCAGGCAAATGTGGAAATGCTACTGTAGGTCTTAATGTACTTAAATCTATTTCATAAACTTCATCATATTCAGCATCCTCATCTGCTTCATATACCTTCCATTCTCTTTGTGCATGATCCATTAAGTATTTAATAGTTATATCATCAACTTTGAATATTCCATTTTTTCCACCTGCTTCAATAGCCATGTTAGCCATTGTAAATCTATCATCTATTGATAAGTATTTTAATCCATCCCCTACAAATTCCATGGATTTATATAATGCACCATCAACACCTATCATCCCAATTATATGAAGTATTACATCTTTTCCACTAACCCATTTTGATGGCTTATTTTTTAAAACAAACTTTATTGCTGAAGGAACTTTAAACCAACACTTACCTGTAGCCATACCAGCAGCCATATCTGTTGATCCTATTCCTGTTGAAAATGCTCCTAATGCCCCATATGTGCAAGTATGTGAATCTGCCCCAATTACAACATCCCCTGCAATTGCTAAACCTTTTTCTGGTATTAAGCAATGCTCTATTCCCATTTCTCCGACTTCAAAAAAGTTAGTGATTTCTTTTTCTCTTGCAAACTCTCTAATAAATTTACATTGCTCTGCTGCTTTTATATCCTTATTAGGTGTAAAGTGATCTGGTACTATAGCTATTTTATCTTTATTAAATACCTTATCTAAGTTTAGTTTATTAAACTCTTTTACTGCAACTGGCGATGTAATATCATTACCTAATACTAAATCTAAGTTTGCTTCAATTAGTTGACCTGCCTTTACACTTTCTAGTCCTGCATGAGCTGCTAGAATCTTTTGAGTCATAGTCATTCCCATATTTTTAAGCCCCCTTTTTAAAAATACATTCTTACTGTTTTTTCTATATCTTTTATTAATTTATACTCTAATGAATCAACTAAAGCTATCCAACTGGCCTGCACAACATCTCTTGATACCCCAACAGTGCTCCAATTTTCTACTCCATCTGTTGATTCTATAAGAACTCTTACCTTTGCTCCTGTTGCACTTTCTGAATCTAAAACTCTAACCTTATAATCTACTAATCTTACTTCTTTTAATTGTGGATAAAAACATTCAAGAGCTTCTCTTAATGCTTTATCCAATGCATTCACAGGACCATCACCTTCAGATGCAGTCATTTTATTCTTACCATCAACTGTTATATTAATTAATGCTGTTGAAGTAAAATCTTTATTATTCCATGGCTGTTCTCCTATTGTTTTAAAATGATTAAGTTTGAAAAAAGGTTTATACTTTCCTATTGTTTTTCTTATTAAGAGTTCTACTGTCCCTTCTGCTCCTTCAAACTTATAGCCTTCATATTCCAATTCCTTTAGCCTATTAGTTATCTTTTCTACTTCTTCACTTTCTCTTGTTATACTTGGGAAAATCTTTTGTATTTCTTTTAGAATTGTACTTTTACCGCTTACTTCTGATACTAAAAATCTTCTATCATTTCCTATAAGCTCTGGTTTTATATGCTCATATGATTTTGATGATTTAAACACTGCATCTATATGCATTCCACCCTTATGTGCAAAAGCTGATGCCCCTATATATGGCATATTATCTAATAAATTTATATTTGAAATTTCTGAAATGAACCTTGCTGTCTTTGTTAAGTTTGATAATCTTTCTTTTGGTATAGCTTCATAACCCATCCTTAATTGCAATGTTGGTATAATAGCTGATAAATTAGCATTTCCACACCTTTCTCCAACACCTATAAATGTCCCCTGAACATGGCATATCCCTTCTTCTACAGCCATTATTGAATTTGATATAGCCATTCCAATATCATTATGACAATGAATTCCTACTCTTCCGCCTATTGATTCCATTACGCTCTTTGATATATCTTTAATTTCAGATGGAAGTGTTCCTCCATTTGTATCGCATAATACTATTACATCAGCTCCAGCTTCCTTTGCTGCGTTTATAGTTTCCATAGCATATGTCTTATTTTCTTTATATCCATCAAAGAAATGTTCTGCATCAAATATGACTTCTTTATTTTTATCTTTTATATATCTAACTGAATCAGTTATCATATTTATATTTTCATCTAGTGATGTTTTCAATATTTCTTTAACTTGAAAATCCCATGCCTTACCGAAGATAACAATAACATCTGTTTCTGCTTTTATTAAACTTTTAATATTAATATCTTCTTCAACCGTAATGTTAGCTTTTCTCGTTGCCCCAAACGCAGCTAACTTAGAATTCTTTAAATTAATATTTTTCATCCTTTTAAAAAATTCCATATCCTTTGGATTTGATCCAGGATTCCCTGCCTCTATATAAGATACCCCCATTTCATCTAAAGCCATAGCAACCTTGATTTTATCCTCAAGAGAAAATGAAATATCTTCACCCTGTGCCCCATCCCTTAAAGTCGAATCAAATATTTCTATTCGTCTATTGCTCATTGCTAAAACACCCCCAAGAGTAATTTACAATTGATAGTGGATAATTATCAATTGTCAATTTTCCATTATCCATTAAATTGTCCATTGTCAATTATCAATTGTCCATTAATTAAAATATTCCCCATACTCTGTTATATCTTTGTCTCCTCTTTCCAATGCTGTTATTCCTGTTCTTACTATTTCTACTATTCCGTAGTCTTCCATAAGCTCTATTAATGCATTTATTTTGCTATCATCACCAGTTAATTCTATTGTTACTGTATTGTGAGCAACGTCTATTATCTTGCTTCTAAATATTTTTACTACTTCGTTTATTGCTCCTCTTTTTTCTGATGAAGCCTGTACTTTAATTAAAACCAGCTCTCTATATACTGAAAATTCTGACTTTAATTCATGCACTCTTAGAACATCCTCTAGCTTATTGAGTTGTTTTGTAAATTGCTCTAGTACATCTTCATTCCCCATTAATACAATTGTCATTCTAGATATTTCAGGATTTTCTGTTCTCCCAACAGTTAAACTATCAATGTTAAATCCTCGTCTTGCAAATAATCCTGAAACTCTAGTTAATACCCCAGATGAATTGCGTACCAGTACAGATAATACATGCCTTTCCAAATTTTTAGCCCCCTTTATTAAAAAACTGTGTAAAAAAACCACCCTTATGATATGACTCAATATGGTGGTAATAAACATTCCGTCTTAAATTATACTATCACTAGGTTCTATCAAACCCTTGCCTTTAACGGTGCTTACCGGTAGTCGCTTACTCATACCCCCATGTACTTTCTGGACACTGCTCTAGAGTGATATTCATTTAGTAAAGTATCCATTCACACCTACCATGGACTCTCTGTAACTTTATTTTCTAAACAAAAGTCTCCGTCTTCGCATTTATAAAACTTATAAGGACATATTAAATTTTGTTATTGCTAAAATTCTACTCCTCATTTCTTCCAGTGTCAATCACAAATTCAAAACTTTACCAAATTGCTTTTTGAATACTTTTTCATAATACTAATAATTACCATTTTATTAATTAATATCCTTTATTACTGATAAACAACTAATTATTTTTCTATTATCATATTTTTGTTCCATTAAAATATACATTTTTTTATCAATTTAATTTACAACTTAAATCTAGGATTCTTATTTATTAATCATCCTATTTACATTTTTTATAATAATAGTAAAATATTATATAATAACCTATATTTTCTATATTAATCATTAATATCAATGCTAAATAAAATAAAAAACAAATGTAGTAATAATATTTCTATGAACAATATTATATAAAAATATTTATTAATCAACCGATTTTAAAACATATTACTTATATATAATTTCATATTCTAAATTAAATTTAGTTCACAAGATACTAAAATAAATAATTTGTTAATAATAAATTATTTATTTTAATATAAAATATTTAAATTGAGAGGGATGTTTTTTATGTGCGGATTTCCACCACTACAATTAACTCTAGTAAATATTACTAACAATACTGATACAACTATTAATGATATTTCCTTTAATTATGAAGGAAGTATGTCAGAAGATGTAGTTATTCCTACATTAAAACCTAGACAAAATAAACAGACAGGGATTTCTACTATCAATCTAAAGAATCATACTGATATTATGATGTATAATAAAAGAAATGAAGAGAATTTCTCATATGCATTAAAACCTGATGCAATTAACCCAGATGTTGCTGTTAAATATTCAGGAGTACTTCATATAAGAATAAACGATATAAAAGATAATGGGGAGTTACAATTATCAGTCACAATAGAAGAATAGACATAGAAATCAAGGGACTCGCGAAACGTTAGCCCCTTGAAACTTGACTAAATTTGTAAAATAATTGTATATTTATAAAAAAAGAAACTCAGCTCTTCAGCTGAGTTTCTTCTTTAATTTCATGTACATTTGAACTTATAATTTCAAGCAGAATTTCATTTTTTCATTATTCTACTATATTTTGCTTAATATTAAATCTGCTAATCCATGCGCCATTTTATCTATTTCTTCTTGATTTTCCCCTTCTAGCATAACTCTAACTAGTGGTTCTGTACCTGAAGGTCTTATTAAAACTCTACCTGCACCATGTAGTGCTTCTTCTATCTTCTTTATTTCATTAACTATTTCTTCGTCTTCTAAGTATATATTTTTCTTTTCATTTGGAACTGTAGCATTAACTAAAACTTGAGGAAGCTCCTTCATTATTCCAGCTAATTCACTTAACGTTTTTCCACTTTTCTTTGCTATTGCAGCAACTTGAAGAGCTGTAACTAATCCATCACCAGTTGTATTATAATCTAAGAATATTATATGTCCTGATTGTTCTCCACCTAAAACATATCCATCCTTAACCATTTCTTCTAATACATATCTGTCTCCGACCTTAGTTTTTATAACATTGATACCTTCTCTTTTAGAAGCAATATCTAAACCAAGATTACTCATTACTGTAACAACTAAAGTATCATCTTTAAGCTTTCCTAAGTCTTTAAGATATTTTGCACATAGCATTAGTATGAAATCTCCATTTATAAGATTTCCTTTTTCATCTACTGCTAAACATCTATCTGCATCTCCATCAAAAGCAAATCCTAAATCACATTTTTTTCTTATAACATAATCTTGTAATTCTTCTGGATGTGTTGATCCACAGTTTTCATTTATATTTGTTCCATCTGGATTATCATTTATAACATAAACTTCTGCTCCAAGTTGTCTAAATGCCTTTACTGCCGCTTTGTAACATGCTCCATTAGCGCAATCTAAAGCTACTCTTAAACCTTTTAAATCTACTGGAATTGTTGATAATGCATAATCAGTATATTCATCAAGAGCTCCAACTTCAATTGATGATCTTCCTAAGTCATGTCCTGTTGGACTTGGTACTCCTTCAAATCCACTTTCTATAACTCTTTGAATTTCATCTTCTAATTCATCTTGTAATTTGTATCCTTTATTATCAAAAAACTTTATTCCATTATATTCTACAGGGTTATGTGATGCTGAAATCATTATACCTGCATCAGCATTATATTCTCTAATTAAGTGTGCTACTGCTGGAGTTGGAACCACGCCTAATATAACAGCTTCTGCTCCTACTGATAGTATTCCTGATACTAAAGCTGCTTCTAGCATATCTCCTGATATTCTTGTATCTTTAGCAACTAATATTTTTGGCTTGTGAGTTCCTTCTGTTAATACATAAGCTCCTGCTCTCCCTAAGCCATACGCTATTTCAGATGTTAATTCTGTATTGGCAATACCTCTAACTCCATCTGTCCCAAACATTCTACCCATATTTTTTACCTCACTTTTTCTATTGGTTTATTGGTTTTACATAATGTCCTAATAAATAGTATACATTCACAAATTATATATTACAACTTTATTATTATTACAACTTTATTATATTCTATTTTTCTTCTAATCTATCTAGAATTAAGTTATATCCTCCAGTACCATAATTCAAACATTTATTCACTCTACTTATAGTTGCTGTACTGGCTCCAGTTTCATCTGCAATTTCTGTATATACCTTCTTTTCCTTCAACATTTTTGCAACATGCATTCTCTGTGCTAGTGCCTTAAGCTCATTTATTGTTGCAACATCTTCAAAGAAATTATAGCAATCATCTATATTTTCTAACTTCAAAACAGCTTCAAAAAATAGATCTAGCTCTGGATTTTTAAGCTTGCTTTCTGCTTGACCCAAATATCTCACTCCTTGTTTTCTTTTGAATACTACTAATAAATTATACCTGTCTTTTTATTTGTTTACAACTTTATTGCCATAAAGCATTTTTTATCTAAATCTCTGTATTACTATCCCCATGTGGATATCTTAATTCCCTTAATCCCTTTTCCTTTAACTCATCATATATAGCTTTAGTTGGGACTAGCCATACTTCTCCTGTTCCTCTATATACATTAAGTAAACCTTCTCCATTGAGTGCAGTTCCTATTAATGTAGTTCCTGATTTTTCTACAGTAAATTCTATATTTGAACTTCTTAAAATAGCAAAGTTACCATCTACCTTTAAAGTATCTCTAAACATCTTACATCTTAATATTTCCTTATCTGGAACTGGTATTTCCAATACTACTATACCACTTCCACTTAATTTGGTTTGATATACTCCTTCATTTCCAAAAATTAATGAAGATACATTTTTATGAATTACAGGCTCTACTTCTACACTCTCTTCACATGCATAGAATAACCCATCATCAACAATTATTTCTTCGTCTTCCAATTCTATTAAAGTAAAATGTCCAAATGTGGGTTCTAAAAACACCTCACCACTTCCCCTAATAATTGGCTTAAACATTGATTCATTTGTTACCTTACTTGAAAAAAACTTTTTCCCAAGTCCTATAATTCCTCCAGTTTTATTTTCTATCTCTATATTCCCCTTCATATAACTTAGGGCTCCTGCTTCTATCTTAACTGAACTATCATCTAGTATTAATCTAATTTGTCTTAATTTTATTGATGATTTTTTCATAAAATCTAATTGGATTGATAAGTTTAAATCATCTGATCCCTCTAAATCATCATACTCTAAAATTTGAAATATTGTGTCACCTTTCATTTCTGAAACCATTGTCATCCTATTATTTGTATTAAATGAAGTTATCATAATATCTCCTCCTATATCTATATTTTACCATAATTTTATATTTTAAAACTACCTCGCACTTTAATGTATATTTGGTATGCAACTTTGGAAGAATTAATATATATCAATTAATTCAAAATTTTATTTAATTGTTGGAGGTGCTTTATGAAAGCAATTGTATATGAAGGTATTAGGGATACTAGAAATACAGCAGACATAATAACTCAAGGTACTACTAAAAATAACGGAAATGACCAATCTAATGCATTTGACAATCAAGACTACTCATCTAATATATTTAACGACAGAAAGGATACATATATAAAAATAATATTGAAGCCATAAAATTTAACAAAACTTATTTTAATCTATTGAGTAACTGACCTCATATAATTTTCTTAAATTAAAGTTAATAATTATAACTTTAATTTAAAACTTAGTAAATATTGACTAAGGTAATAATATATATCCTTAGTCAATATTTTAATCATGTAATATAATTACCTTCTAACCTATTAATACTCAATCTATTTATACCACTCCTCTTCATTTATTCCTATTTCTATAAAATAAAACTTTTAAACCACACCTTATATATCTTTAATTTATCCTACTTTAGCAAAGATCTTAATTTTTTTATTAGAACCTAATAATACCTCTGAAATATGTAATCTCAATACCTTTCTTTATTTATCAAGTATATTATCTACAAAAACTTCTAAAACTATATCTAGTATAATTTTTTGGAGGTGTCTTATGAAGGCTATTGTTTATGAGGGTATTAGAGATGTTAGAGTTGAAAATGTTGAAGATCCTAAAATAGAACATAATGAAGATATTATAGTTAAGGTTACATCTACAGCAATATGTGGATCTGACCTTCATTTAATTCATGGCAGAGTTCCTAATCTTAGAAAGGGATCAGTTTTAGGGCATGAAACTATGGGAATAGTTGAAGAAGTAGGTAAAGGTGTTAAAAAGGTTAAAAAAGGTGATAGAGTTATTGTACCTTTCCCTGTTTCTTGCGGACATTGTTGGTATTGTGATCATGAATTATATTCACAATGTGATAATTCTAATCCCTATGGAGAAGTTGGAGGATTATTTGGATATAGTGATACCTTTGGTGGTTATGATGGAGGTCAAGCAGAATATTTAAGAGTTCCTTATGCTAATGTTGGGCCTACTATAATTCCTGAAGAACTTGAAGATGAACAAGTATTATTTTTAACTGATATATTACCAACATCTTACTGGGGTGTTGAAATGAGCGGTATGAAAAAAGGTGATACTGTCGTAGTTCTTGGATGTGGTCCAGTTGGACTTTTATCTATAAAATGGGCAATATTCAAAGGTGCAAAGAGAGTCATCGCTGTAGATTGTGTAGACTATAGATTAAATCATGCTAAAAGCTACAAGGGTGTAGAAACTGTTAATTTAGAAGATTATGATGATACTGGAGAATATCTAAAAGAATTAACTAATGGTGGTGCCGATGTTGTAATTGATTGTGTTGGCATGGATGGTAAAATGTCTACATTTGAAAAAGTGGAATCTATGCTAAAACTTCAAGGTGGCTCTAAATCTGCAATAGAAATTGCTAGTAGAGCTATTAGAAAATGTGGTACTGTCTCTATGGTTGGTGTTTATGGCGCTAGATATAATTTATTTCCACTTGGCGATTTCTTTTCTAGAAATGTAACTTTAAAAATGGGTCAATGCCCAGCTCAAGCATATGTTGATCCAATCTTAAAGCTTATACAAGAAGGTAAATTCGATGCTAGAGATATAATAACACACAAAATATCATTAAATGATGGTGAACATGCTTATGATATTTTTGATAATAAAAAAGACAACTGCATAAAAGTAATATTAAAACCTTAGTAGCATTTTACAGCGCAAAATAATGAAAAGTTAATGATGTTTTGCTTCTAACTATTTCATTCTCCAATATTAATTTAAATTTAAAATATAAGTTGGCTAAGATAAATAGACTGTGAAATAAGCATATAGCGAGCAATTAGAAGTACTTGGCGAAGGAAGAGGTACTAGGCCTTAGCGTTGTTGGTTTGTTTGAGCGTAGCGAGTTAACCAAAACTCTTGGCATAGTACATCTTACGAGCCTAGTACTTCTTTGCATAGCTATTTAGCTTATGGAACATATCTAGTTATCGTAGCCTTTATATGCTCAGTTTAAATGTATTCCTTAGCTTCTTCTTCTCCTGTCATTACTCTTATTGCTCCTTGTGCTAAGGCTAATAATTCATCTTCTCCTGGATAAACTACAATAGGTGCTATCCATCCTACTCTTTTCTTTAATTCATCTATAACTTTTTCTGAATAGGCTATTCCACCTGTAAATATTATTCTATCAACTTTTCCTTCTAAAACTGTTGCCATTTCTCCAATTGATTTTGAAATTTGATATATAAATGCATCAAAACAAACTTGAGCTTTCTTATCCCCTTCTGCTGCTAACTTTAGCACATCTCTAGCATCATTTGTATTTAAGTATGCTACAAACCCACCTTTTCCAACTGCCTTGCTATATACTTCTTGCTCTGTAAATTTCCCACTATAACACATTTTTATAAGAGCTCCTACTGGCAACGAACCTGCTCTTTCTGGTGAAAATGGGCCTTCTCCATCTAAGGCATTATTTACATCTACTACTTTTCCATTTTTATGAGCTCCTACTGAAACTCCGCCTCCCATATGAACAACTATTAGGTTTAAATCTGTATATTTAATTCCAGATTCCCTTGCATATCTTTTAGCTACAGCTTTTTGATTTAATGCATGAAACTTACTAACTCGTTCTAATTCAGGAACACCTGAAATTCTTGCAACTTCATTAAGTTCATCAACAACAACTGGATCTACTATGAAAGCTGGTATTTTCAGTTCATTACCTATTTGGTTTGCAATTATTCCTCCTAAATTTGAAGCATGCTGTCCTTGCACACCATCTTTTAAATCCTGAAGCATTTTTTCGTTAACTTTATAAGTACCACTTTCCATAGGCTTTAGCATCCCACCTCTACCTACTACTGCATTTAAAGTATTTATATCAAAGTTCTTTTCTTTTAATACATTCATTATAATGTCTCTTCTAAATTTAAATTGATCATATATTGTTTCATATTTTGATATTTCCTCTGATGAGTGTCTTAAAGTTTCCACTAATACTTCTTGTTCTCCATCATATACCCCTATTTTAGTTGATGTTGAACCTGGATTTATTATAAGTAATTTTAAAGCCATTTAAACGTCCTCCTAACTGCTTATTTATATTCTTTAGCTATCTCTTCTCCCCTCAAAACTCTTAAAGTTCCTTGAGCTAAAGCTAACAGCTCGTCTTCCCCTGGATAAACTATGATTGGTGCTATAAAATCTACTTTAGTATTTAAATCAACTATAAGCTTTTTCCAATAAGCTATTCCACCTGTAACTATAATTCTATCTACTTTCCCTTCTAAAACTGTTGCCATTTCTCCTATTGATTTAGCAATTTGATAAACAAATGCATTATAATACTTTACAGCATCCTCTCTTCCTTCATCTACCCAATTTTCTAATTCTCTAGCATCATTTGTATTTAAATATGCTACAAATCCGCCTTTTCCAACTATCTTGCTATATATTTCTTTTTCTGTATATTTACCACTAAAGCATAACTTTATTAATTCACCAATTGGAACACTTCCTGATCTTTCTGGTGAAAATGGTCCGTCTCCATCTAAGGCATTATTTACATCTATTACTTTTCCATTTTTATGAGCTCCTACTGAAACTCCTCCCCCTAGATGTACTACTATTAAATTTAAGTTTTTATAACCTTTCCCGGACTCTACTCCATATCTTTTTGCAACTGCTTTTTGATTTAAAGCATGAAATTTACTAACTCTTGGTAATTCAGGTACTCCGGATATTCTTGCTACGTCTTCTAATTCATCAACAACTACTGGGTCAACTATATATGCTGGTACATTTAATTCTTTAGCAATTTCATTTGAAATTATTCCTCCTAAGTTAGAAGCATGTTGTCCTTGGACTCCAACTTTTAAATCTTCCAACATAAGATTATTTACTAAATATGTTCCGCCTTCCATTGGCTTTAGCATTCCGCCTCTACCAACGATTGCATTCAGGCTTTTTACGTCAATATTATTTTCCTCTAATGCCTTTATAATTATTTCTTTTCTAAATAGGAACTGATTATAAATGCTATCATATTTTCCTATTTCTTCTGCGGAATGTCTTAAGGTTTTAACAAAAACCTCTTTTTCATCTTGGTAAACACCAATTTTAGTTGAAGTTGATCCTGGATTGATAATTAATAGTTTATAAGACATAACAAAGTCTCCCCCATATTTTATATTATTTTTTTGCTTCTGCAACTAGTGCAGCTAACGCAATGGAGTGTACCTTTGTTTCAAAACTATCAGCTCTTGATGTCAAAATTACTGGTGCAGATGTTCCAACTAAAAGTCCTCCATTTCTTGATTTTGATGTATATGTTAATGTTTTGTACATAACATTTGCGCTTTCAATATTTGGAAGTAAAATTACATCTGCTTTTCCTGCTACTTTTCCTGTTATTCCTTTATGGTGGGCGGCTTCTTCTGATAAAGCATTATCTAAAGCTAAAGGCCCATCCACTATACAACCCTTAATTTGTCCTCTATCATTCATCTTTGATAATAATGATGCATCTATTGTTGCTGGCATATCTGGATTAACTACCTCTACTGCACATACTGGAGCCACTTTTGGAAGTTCTATTCCACAAGCATGTGCAACCTCTACTGCATTGTTTAATATTTGAACCTTTGCTTTTAAATCTGGATAAGTATTAAATGCTGCATCTGTTAATAAAATTAATCTATCTATCCCTTCTATTTCAAACACCGCTACATGAGACATAAGCTTTCCTGTTCTTAGGCCAACTTCCTTATTAAGAACACTTCTTAAAAATGTTGCTGTATCTACTAATCCTTTCATGACCATATCAGCTTCACCAGATGATACTAATCTTATTGCTTCTAAAGCAGCTTTATTTACATTTGTCTCATTTACAATTTCAAATTGTGTAAGATCCATATCAATCCTATCAGCTATTTCATTTATTTTTACTGAATCACCAACTAGAATTGCATCTGCTATTCCCCTTTCTTTAGCAGCTTTAATTGCTTCTAATACTGGTTCATCTTGTGCTACTGCTACTGCAACTTTCTTTTTAGCACAACCATTGACCTTTTTTAATAAGTCATCAAAATTCTTACTCATTTCAGCACCCCTCATTTAATAGTGTAAGTTTTTTTATAATCAAGCATTATTCTAATAATTAAGAATTTTCTTTCTTTAATATTTATTATAATCCCTAATTAATATTTATACACTATAATTTTGTTAAATTTATATCAATTGTTGATATAATTTACAAATATTTCCCTTTATATTGTAGCAAAAAAAATTCTGAAAACTTAAATTTTCAGAATTTTCTTTAATATTTATTTCATTGGTTTATATTCTTGAATTATTTTCTCTGCAACCTTTAATCCATCAACTGCAGCTGATATTATACCACCTGCAAATCCAGCTCCCTCTCCTGCTGGGAATAGCCCATTCATAGATATGCTTTGTAAGTTTTCATCTCTTGTCATTCTAACTGGAGCAGATGTTCTTGTCTCTATTCCTGTTAAAATTGAGTCATAGTTTCCATATCCCTTTATCTTTTTATCAAAATCAACTATACCTTCTTTTAGCGCTTCTATTACATAATCAGGAAGACACTCTCTTAAATCTTTAAATACATATCCTGCTGTATAACTAGGAGTAACAGAGCCAAGCTTTGTACTAACCTTATCTTGCATAAAATCTCCAACTAATTGTACTGGAGCCTTATACTTTCCTCCCCCTAACTTATATGCTAAGCTTTCATAATGTCTTTGGAATTCCATTCCTCTAAGTGGTGAATCTCCTTCAAAGTCTTCTGGTCCTACAGTTACAACTAAAGCTGAGTTTGCATTAGCTAAATCTCTAGCATGATAACTCATACCATTTGATACTAATCTCTCATTTTCTGATGCTGCTGCAACTACAACCCCACCTGGACACATACAAAATGAATATACAGCTCTCTTTAACTTTTCACTTTGATATGTTAACCTATATTCAGCTGCCTTAAGCTTTGGATGCTGATACATATCTCCATATTGACTTTTATTTATAAGTTCTTGTGGATGTTCTATTCTAACACCAATTGCAAAAGCTTTAGGTTGCATAAATACATCTCTTTTATGTAACATTTCATATGTATCTCTTGAACTGTGTCCTATTGCAATAATAAGATTTTCACATTCTATTTCTTTGCCATTTACTATAATAGATTTTACTCTACCATCTTCGCTTTTTATATCTTCTAATTTAGATGAAAATAAAACTTCTCCACCTAATTCCTTTATTTTTTCTCTGATGTTTTTTACTACACCCTTTAGAAGGTCTGTTCCAACGTGAGGTTTTGCTACATAAGTAATTTCTTCTGGTGCTCCTGCTCTAACTAACTCTCTTAAAACATAATCACATCTTGTATCTTTTATTCTTGTTGTTAACTTACCATCTGAAAAAGCTCCAGCTCCACCTTCTCCAAATTGAACATTAGACTCTGTATTTAATTCACCTGTTTTCCAAAAGTTATCAACAGTCTCTGTTCTTTTATCCACATCTTCTCCACGTTCTATCACCAATGGTTTATATCCTTTTTCTGCTAGTAATAATGCAGCGAATATTCCTGCTGGTCCAAATCCAACTACTACTGGTCTATTTTTCAGCTCCTTATCCCCTGAAACTATTTCTGCATTATAAGAAGGTGCTTCAAACTTTACATCTTTATCTTTTAATCTGTTAACTAATTTTTCTTCATTTTTGTGTTCTACTTCTACACAATATATGTACTTTATATCATTTTTCTTTCTTGCATCTAGGCTTTCTTTTATTATTTTAATATTTTTTATTTCTGATTCAGAAATCTTTAACTTCTTAGAAACCCTTTTAATCAATGTGTCTTTATCTTCATCTATCTTTAAAGCTATATTATTAACTCTAATGGACATATTATAATCCCCTTTCTATTAGTCACTCTTATATATCAAAGCTTTATTGTACCTTATATATAATTTAAATTAAACATTCATTAGATTGCACCTTATTTTAACATAAATTTATTATTAGTAGTATTATTTTTATATGTATTATTTTCTACTATTTTCTTATATTAAATAATCTATATCATCTAATTTTATAAATAACTTTAGATAAAAAGTAAATAGCCATATATCTTAATAATTTTATCTTCACTTAATATTAGTGAGAACTTATATCTTTTTTAATAAATAAAAAAAGATCCATAGAAATACCTATGCATCTTTTCACTTGAATTACTCATTATTATTGCTATTATTAACATTATTATTAGTTTCAGGTGGCTTTTGAGCAACTTGTTTTGCTACTGTAAATGCAACATTTTCAACAGAAACTACACTGAAGTTCTCATTTAAACCTTGAAGTGTAACTTTAGGCTCTTGTTCAAAGCTTCCATCTTCCTTAAATGAACTTACATCTATAGAAGCTTTTATATTTTCTTCAGTTACATTTCCTATTTCATCTTCATAACCACTTATAGTCACCTTTATGGTATCTTTAGTTGGTGTAATTTTTACGCCTTCACTTTCCCCTGTTATACTATATTTCACATTAAAATCCTTAGTAGCAAATTTTATTACATTAACTTTAACTGTAATATAATCTTCCCCTTGAGATATTCTTAATCCTTCTGGAACTACTATCCCAAGCGATACATCTTTACTCTCATTTACTGAACTTAAATCTAGAGGAGTTGAATTTACTTCACTTATTGTATCTAATATCTCCTTAGGCCCTAAAATTTCCACAAACTTTTTATTGCTTTCCATGGACTTTAGTTTAAGTCCATTAGGTAACTTTCCTGTAGTTACTACATTTACTTTTACAGATTTACCTTTACTAACTCTTATTTCAACATTAGCAAATTTTTCTGAAAGCAAAACTCCCTCAACCGCGTTTCCATTTTCATCTAATGGTTTTATATCATAACTGCCTACTACATTTTCAAAAACATCCTCTTTATTATCTGAGACAACTAAATTTGATACCTTTGAAACAACTGATTCAGCTCCCGTTACCTTAACTTCTTTTGGTTCTATAGTTGCCTCTGATGCAAAATATCCTTGTCTTGGTGTAACTTTAATATTTGAGGTTATCGGCATAGTTTTTTCTACCATATCTTCTATCTTAACCGATACTGTCAGTGTATTAGTATTTCTTATACTTACCGTAATCGGATAATCTACTATAGATACAGGAACTTTATTTTCTCCCTTTTTCCAAGCATATTCACTTAAATCAACTTGAACTTTAAAGTCACTTTTTTTTATTTTATTTATGTCACTTGTATTTCCTTCAACTTTTAAAGTTACATATAATTCCTGATTTGGTGTTAATGCTAATTTTGAGCTAGTTAAAGCTTCTGTATTAATTAATTCAACTGGTATCTTACTTATTTCTGTAGTTCTTATTTTATTTTCTACATTGGTTACATAAACCCATAAGCCTATAGATAATAAAAGGCATATTACTGGTATTATTAATCTACTTTTTTCCTTCTTATCCAAGCTTTCACCCTCTCCCCAGCTGATTTAACATTCTTCTTATCATTATGTTGCATCATTTTAAGTAAAATTACTCTTAATTTTTCTCTATCATAATTTCTTGTTAATCTACCATTTATGGCTAAAGAGATTATCCCAGTTTCTTCAGATACTACTAAAACTATAGAATCCGAAACTTCTGATAAACCTATTGCTGCTCTATGCCTTGTTCCAAGCTTTTTATTTATTGTATTATTATTTGTAAGTGGAAGTACACATCCTGATGCTAATATTCTATCTTTTCTTATTATAGTAGCACCATCATGTAATGGTGTATTAACAACAAATATATTTTCTAGTAAATTTGAAGTTACTTTTGCATCTAAAATAGTTCCAGAATTAAGTATTTCTCCTAATCTGGTCGCCTGTTCTATAACTATTAATGCACCCGTTTTTGTTTCTGCTAAGTTTCCAACTGCATTAATTATTTCATTTACAGTTAAGTTTCTTTCTTCTTCATCTTGAATATTGTGTAATTCTTCAAAAGCACTTCTTCCTATGTGCTCTAATGCTCTTCTTATCTCTGGTTGAAATATTATAACAACAGATAAAAGACCAATGGTCAATGTCTTATTTAAAATGAAGTTTAGCATTTCTAGTTTTAAGACATAACTTATAGGTATCAATGCCACCATAAGTATAATACCCTTCAAAAGTTGTTCTGCCCTTGTTTCTTTTATTAGTATATATCCTTTATAGAATATATAGGCAACTACTAATATATCTAAAACTGCAAATATAGATATATTTTTTAGAGTGTTTGTTATAACTGTACTAATCTCCTGCATAAAGGGCACCCCCCTAATTTTCATATACTACTAATTATACACCAATAAGTAAATTCTTAGTATAATATTTAAAATTTTTTTAATTCTATAATATTTTTCACTTTACTGTAATATAAATTTATGTAAAGAAATTTATATGGGGTGATAAAATTATGAAAGAAAAACTTAGTACTTTGTTCAAGGATCATAAAAATTTAACGGTATTCATAATATCGCTACTGTTACTCTTATCATTTTCAATGTTTTTTATCATATATAACTCAGATTCCAATAGAGCTAAAAGAACTCTAAAAAGTATTGGTAATGAATTAAATACTGTAAATACAAATCTTGAATCAGGTATAAAAGATTTAACTATTGATACAACTAAATCCTACGACCTTTTAGTATCTGGATCAAATAAACTAAAAGAATTATTAAATTTAACTTCTCAAGTCGAAGATACTGATTCTGAAATTTCATCTATAAAAAATGATTTAAGCAATGCTATAAGCTCTACTATATCCTTATATGATAATTGTATTAATATTCTCTCTAATCCTAAGGACATAACGTCTAGTGCTGATTTAGATAACTTTAATTCCTTTAAAGAAATTTGCCTAAAAGATTATTCTATTTTAGCACAAGACAAAATTAATATAGATTTTTCTAATGATACATTACAATTTTTTGATAATACTTATAATTATTTGAATACTATAATTAAAGTTAATAGAGATTCTGAGTTTCAAAATACGCAACAACGAGAATTTTTTCTTCGTCTTGATTCATTTAATTCAGAATTTAACTCATTAAATGAAGATTTAATGCCTGCTATCAATAAAATAAGAGAAGACAAAAGAGATTTACAGGTTATAGTTGAGGATTTATATAGCAAGGAAAAATCTTATGAAAATTTGAAATCTAAAATTATATCTATGTCTATTCCAGATGGATGCATGGATATATATGATGCTTTAGATGAATATTTTAATATGTACTATATCTATTTAAAATCTATTAAAGAAGCTGTTATATACGAGAAAACTTGTTCAGATATAGATAAGTTCTCTAAAGAAATTAACAAAAATTATAAGAACGCTACTTCTAAAAGAAATGATGTAATAGATGCTTATTCTAATTACAAAAATATTCTGGAAAAATAATGTGTATTAAATTTTTCCTTTTGGAAATAATAATTTTGGATTATATATTATCCAAAAGGAGGTTATTTATGAAATATTTAAAAACAATACCTATTTTATTTTTAACCTTTTTATTTTCAGCAGAAATACCTGTGTTTGCTTATAAAAATGTTAGTTTAGTAGGTAATTCTAACAGTTCAATAAGCACTAATTTAAATGGAGAAGTAAATAGTACTATAATAAATATGCAAAAAGAAAATGTGATTGAGGTTTTCAATTACAATGACAACATACTATATTTAACAGAAGATGACGTAAATTTGATGGCTAAAATCGTTTATGCTGAAAGTAAAGGTGAACCCTATGAGGGTAAAGTTGCAGTTGCATCGGTTATTTTAAATAGGGTATTAAGTCCAGGATTTCCAAATAGCATTAGTGAGGTTATATTTCAACCTAAGGCATTCTCTTGTGTAGTAGATGGTCAAATATCTGTTACCCCAACTGAAGAATGTTATAATGCAGTTTATGAGGCTATAAAAGGTAATGATCCTACAAATGAAGCATTATTCTTTTATAATCCTGCTATAGCTACTTGCTCCTGGATGCAAGATGTTGAAAAAGCTGATAGTAAATCTATTGGCCAACACTTATTTTTCAAAACAAAATATTAAAAAGATCATAGGAATGTCGAAAGACATTCCTACTAGTTTATAATTTTAAATATAAAACTTATGCTTATTATATTAAGTTTTCAAACTATTAGCCTATATTAATAAAAAAAGAAATTCAGCAAAAGCTGAATTTCCAACTCAATTATCAATTTTCAATTGTTAATAATTATTTATTACTTATTTATTAATTATTTATTATTTATTATTCAAATGTTCCCTTCACTACTGGTTTCCCATTTTGAATCATTATTTTTCCCATAGCTATAACAGTATCTATTTCTAATGAACTTTCATCTACTAAAACTAAATCAGCATCTTTTCCCTTTTCTATTGCTCCCTTATTTGAAAGTTTTAATATATTTGCAACATTAGATGTTATAACTTTAATAGCATCTTCAATTTTTATATTATATGTTTTTATAGCTTCTCTTACTTCTCCATATAAAGTTGATACTGCACAAATACCTACTTTACTTAAGTTTCCATCCTTATCGAATATAGGCATACTTCCATTTCCATCTGAAGAAAATGTAACATGTGATAAATCAACGTTATTATTAAGCAAAATACTTAATCCTTCACTTGCTCTAAGCTCACCTGGTTCTAAACAACTAGGATCTGAACTTGTAGTAAGATCTATAAACCCACCCTTGCTTACATATTCTTCTCCTGCCTCAAATAATTCCTTATTTCTATTAATATGAGTTGGAAGCAATTGTGTTGCTGGAATTTCTGTTTCCTCAATTAACTTAAATAAATAATTTAACTTTCTATCTCCATTACCTAAATGGATATTTACTATTCCTGATTTTCCAGCTAATAATCCTCCAACTCTAGCTTGAGCTACTGTTTGAGCAAATTGTGTAAATGTAGCTTGAGAACTTCTATTATCAGAAATAGCTACTTCTCCTACTCCTATAATCTTATCAACCAGCATTATATCTCCCTTTATACTATTAGTTAAAGTTTTTACTGGTATTTCATATGAACCTGTATAGCAATATGTAGTTAGACCCTCTTCTTCTAGAGCCCTTGCCTTAGCTATCAAGCTGGCCATATCTCTACAAATTCCATCTGTTCCTATGCACCCAACAACTGTTGTTATACCAGCAGTTGTTAAGTCTGTTAATTTTATTTCTGGAGTCCTAGTCTTAAAGCTTCCTTCTCCACCAGCACCATTAATATGAACGTGACAATCAATAAAGCCAGGAAAAAGTAATTTTCCTGCTCCATTTATAATCTTTATATCTATAAAATCCTTAGGAATCTTTAGATTTTCATATATCCCTTCAATTTTAGTTGATGATATTACTACATCTTTTTCTCCTTGGTATTCTGGAGAATAAACCTTAATTCCCTTTATTACCGTTATCATCTGCGTCACTCCTATAGTTAATTATTTAAGATATCGTCTATATTACTATTATTATAAATTGAGTTTGAATACTTAGATGCAAGCTCTTTTGCATAGTATTTACTTTTATCAGTATTCAAATCCTTATAAAGTAAAGATATCTTATAATAAGACTCTTCTATATAGTTCCCATTTTCGTAGCTAGATATATACTTTTCAAAACTTTTTATTGCTTGGTCATTCATCCCTAATCTTTCATACGTTGAAGCTAGCAAAAATATTATATCATCATTTAAATGGTTATTCTCTGAATATAAAACTGTATCCTCTAATATATCTCTAGCCGCATCATAATTTTCTTCAGCAAACAAATTAGTTGATTCAATATAATTTTCTCTTATTTCTTCTTCTGTTAATGCATTGTGTTCTAAATCAACTTCTTCTTTATCTTCTATACCATCATTAATTTCTTCCATAACATTACTGACTTCTTCTGTCTCATTACTAATTTCTTCTGTACTATTATCAATAGAATTTAAAATTCCCCCCGAATTTTCTTCCACTATACTTTCATTTTTATTAGCTATATCAAAACTACTTTCTGTATTATTTTTTGAATTATTTTGTAATTTATATTTCACTAGGATTCCTGATACTATAATAATACATATTATAGATGTTACTAGAATGGGTTTTATTCCAATATTTCTATTACTGTTTGTATTTAATATTTCATCTATTTCTTTATTAATACTATTAGCTAATATATTACCCTTATCTAAAGAGAATACTTTTTCAATGCATCTTTTACAATCATCATATTGCCCTTTTCTCATATAACATATTGCTAAAGCATTATTTACATTTATAGAATTATAGTCACTTTCTTTACAATACATCAAAACTTCTATAGCTGCATCTATATTTAAGTCTTCTATTAATTTTTCTGCATCTTTAAATAAATCTCTTCTTTGGAAATCTCTTTCTATATCTTTTAAATACGCTTCGGAAATTTCATCTTCATTATTATATTTGTTTATTTTCCATAATGAGATTGCATCTTCAAGATCTCCTTTTAAATATAACAGTAGGCCTTTTAAATTAAGTAAATTTGAATCTTGTAAGTCTCTTGATATACCTACCTCGCAAACTAATATAGCTTTATCTATATATCCATCATTATATAAACTAAGTGCTTTTTCATAAGTCTTTATACCCTTTTTTCTCATTTATAATTACCTCATTTTAATTTTTATAAGTAGAATATTAATCCTATTATTGCTGCTATTACTATAACTAATATAGGGTGTACTTTTTTACTTAATAGTATTACTCCTATTATCGAAGTTATTATGATACTCTTTAAATCTAAATAGGATTCTTTAGCTAGATCTAAAAAAGCTTTTATTATTAAAGCAATTAGAACTGGTCTCATTCCCATTAATGCTGCTTTAATAACTGTAGATTCTTTAAATTTTTCTAATGTTTTACTAATTATAGATACTAATATAAAGGATGTTATAACTACTCCTAAAGTTGCCATAACACTTCCTAAAACCCCAGCTAATTTGTACCCTACGAATGTTGCTGAATTTATTGCAACTGGTCCTGGTGTCATTTGTGATATTCCTATAATATCCAAAAATTCATTTATACTAATCCAATTATTATTTTCTACTATTTCTCTTTGAATAAAAGGAAGCATAGCATAGCCTCCACCGAAGCTAAATGAACCTATCTTAAAGAAAGAAAAAAATAATTTTATCAATAACTCCAACTAGCTCACCTTCCTTCTTAAAAAGATGATTCCATATATAGCTGATGCCATTATTACTATAATTGGATGAATATCAAAAAATGTTAATGCTATAAGTGCTACTATTATTGTTAGAACTGTTCTTTTATTCTTTTCTAACCCCTTACTCAAGCTTATTGCTCCAACTAGTACTAACATAGGAACTGCTGCAGTTATCCCTTTAAAAGCAGCATTAACATAATAGTTATTTCTAAACTGCATAAAGAAAGCTGCAATTATGATAATTATTAAAAACGATGGTAATATGACTGCTAATAGAGCCATTATAGCGCCTATTAATCCTCCAATTTTATACCCAAGAAATATTGAACAATTAACCGCTAATGCACCTGGAAGACTTTGTGATACAACTAATACATCCATAAACTCTTCTTTTTCAATCCATTTTTTATTATTAACAACCTCCTCTTCTATTAATGGAATCATTGCATATCCGCCTCCAAAGGTAAAAGCTCCTATTTTAAAGAATGCAATAAACATTTCTAGAACTTTTTTCATATTTTCACCACCTTAGTTAATCCTATATATTTATTATGCATATAAGATATTAATTTAAAATAAAAAAGTCGCATTTATAGTATGCGACTTTTCTTTATTTTAATTATTCTTGTTCTAATATTATTTTCTTAGCTGTTAAGATTGATGTAGCACTCATTGAGAATTCATCTAAACCATATTCAACTAATGTTGGAATTGCAGCTTCATCTCCAGCCATTTCTCCACACATTCCAACCCATTTGCCATGCTTATGAGCTCCATCTATAGTCATCTTTATTAATCTTAATACAGCTGGATGCATTGGATTATAAAGGTATGATACTTTTTCGCTCATTCTATCAGCCGCTAAAGTGTATTGAATTAAATCATTTGTTCCTATTGAGAAGAAATCTACATGCTTAGCTAATTCATCTGCATATACAGCCGCAGCAGGGATTTCAACCATTATACCCCATTGAATTTTTTCTGAGTATTCTATTCCTTCTGATTTTAATTCAGCTTTACATTCATCAACAAATTCCTTTGCAGCTTGGAATTCTTCTAAACCTGAAATCATAGGGAACATTACTGCAAGATTTCCATAAACAGAAGCTCTTAATAAAGCTCTTATTTGAACCTTGAATATATCTTTTCTATCTAAGCATAATCTTATAGCTCTGTAGCCTAAGAAAGGATTCATTTCTTGTGGTAATGGTAAGTATGGAAGTGTTTTATCTCCACCAATATCTAGTGTTCTTATAACAACTTGTTTTCCATCCATTATTTCAAGAACTTTCTTATAAGCTTCGAATTGTTCTTCTTCTGTTGGAGCTGAATCTCTATCCATGTATAAGAACTCAGTTCTGAATAGTCCAACACCATCTCCACCATTTGCAACTACTGCTTCAGCATCTGCTGGTGAACCTATGTTTCCACAAACTTCAACTCTTCTTCCTGATTTAGTAACTGTCTTTACAGTTATTAATTTCTTTAATTCTTCTTGTTCTGCTAAGAACTTTTCTCTCTTAGCTGTATATTCATCTATAACTGATTGCTCAGGATTTATTATACATATTCCTTCAATACCATCAACTATAATAGTATCTCCATTTTTAACTGATGTAGTTATATCTTTTAGACCTACTATTGCTGGTATTTCTAATGTTCTAGCCATAATAGCAGAGTGAGAAGTTCTTCCTCCGATATTAGTTAAGAAACCAACAACTTTGCTTCTATCTAATTGAGCTGTATCTGATGGAGTTAAATCGTGAGCTACAACTACAGTATTTGCTTCAGTTATTGCAAATGCATCTCCACCTTTTCCTGCTAAGTTTGAAATTATCCTCTTAGAAACGTCTTTTATGTCAGCAGCTCTTTCTTTCATGTATTCATCTTCCATTGAATCAAAAATCATTACAAACATATTTGTAACGCTTTCAACCGCTTTCATTGCATTGACGCTATTTGATTCTATTTCTAATAGCATCCCACCAGTAAATTCTGGGTCATCTAATAAAGTTAGGTGAGCTTCGAAAACTTGAGCTTCATGTTCTCCTATTTCTGCTAAAGCTTTATCTCTAATAGCAGTTAGTTGAGCCCTTGCTTGCTCTAAAGCTTTTTGTAGCACTTCTTTTTCTGCTTCTACATTAGAAACTTTTGCATCTGTTATTACTATTTCTTCATGTTCTTGTAAAAATACTTTTCCTATTGCATAACCTTTAGACGCAGCTATACCTTTTTTCATTTCCGAGATTCCTCCTTAATAATAGCTATAAATTCAAATTATATATGAAATTTATAGAAAGTACTAATCTGTTTTTTTAATTACAACTACAATGTATTATAACATATTTTCCGCCTATGTTAATAAGAATACACATAATTTTTATTATTTTCTATCATTTATTTTATTTTTTTATTCATTTTATTTGCATATTTTCTATATAAGTATAATTATTCTAAAAAATTTTACATTTTTTTCAAAGCAACTATTATTTTTTTACTTTTTATTTAATATATTTATTGATTTTATTATAGTAAAAAAGGATATCTAAAAATGTATATTTTATAGATATCCTTACATTTTATTGTTTTTTATAAATCATCTATGAGAGCCCCAGCCTTAGCATAAGCAGTTGATTTTGCTTCAAAGAAATCTGTCTTAACTGAATTAGCATCTGATAATATATCTACCCAAGCTGCTGGGTTATTATCATAACCTTCATAAATTTCATCTAATCCTATAGCCTTCATTCTTAAATTTCCTAGATATTTTATATAATCATTAATTAAATTTTTATTTATTCCTTGAATATTATCACCTATAACATAATTTCCCCAAGAAATTTCATGCTCAACTGCAGTTTTCATCATTTCTTTTAGTTGATTTTTTACTTCTTCTGTAAATATTTCAGGTTGCTCTAATTGTAATTCTTTTAATATATTTCTAAATAACCAAAGATGAGTATTTTCATCTCTATTTATATATCTAATTTCTTGTGCTGACCCAGGCATCTTACCATTTCTCTCTAAATTATAGAAGAACATAAATCCTGAATAAAAATATATTCCCTCTAAAATATAGTTTGCCATTATAGTTTTAATAAGATTTTCTTGAGTTGGTGCTTCTAAGAAATTATTATATAGCTCACCTATAAATTTATTTCTTTCTAATAATATTTTATCATCTTTCCATTGATATAATATTTCATTTCTTTTTTCTGGAGAGCATATTGTATCTAACATATAGCTATAACTTTGTGAATGAACAGCTTCTTGAAAAGCTTGTATTGTTAGGCATAAATTAACTTCACTTGCTGTAATATAATTATTTATATTAGATAAATTCGCTGTTTGTATTGAGTCTAAGAATATTAAGAAAGAAAGTATTTTATCATAAGCTGTTCTTTCTTCATGTGTCAATTTATTATAATCTTTTAAATCTTGAGCAAGATTTATTTCTTCTGGAATCCAGAAGTTATTCATTGCTTGCCTATACCAATCTGAAACCCAAGTATATTTCATATTATTAAAATCATTTAAGTTAGTAGTATTTCCATTTATCATTCTCTTTTTAGATGTTTCAGTATCACCAAACTCATTAAAAAGAGGTTTCTTATTTATAAACATTTATTACCCTCCAAGACCTTATTAGTATTATCACAAACTTATGCTGAACAACTTTCGCAATCACTTACTGTTAATGATTTTGAACGCACATAGTATATGGATTTAACTCCAGATTTGCAAGCTTCTATATATAAATTCATAATTTGTCTCATAGTATAATTAGTTGTTATATATAAATTAAATGATTGCCCTTGATCTATATGTCTTTGTCTTACTCCGTTTATTTGCACGCACCATTTTTGATCTATATTATACGCAGAATTATAGTACCAATAGTTTTCTTCATTTAAATTTGGCGCAGTTTTTGGTATTATACTTCCCTTCTTTTCCTCAAGCCAGAATCTTGCCATTACTGGGTCTATGCCTTCTGAAGTTCCTGCTATAGTTGCTGTAGATCCATTCGGAGCTACTGCCATTAAATATCCATTTCTCATTCCATAAGTATTTACTTCTTCTCTTAGAACGTTCCATTTTTCTGATTTATAATCCCTAAGATCAAAATAATTTCCATTATCCCAGTCTGATCCTTCGAAACATGAATATCTTCCTTTTTCTTTTGAAATATTCATACTTGCTTTTATTGCATGATAATTAATTCTCTCGTAAACATCATCTGCAAACTCTTTATGTCTATCTTCTGTCCAATGAATTAAATTATTTGCAAGCATATGGTGATATCCGCTTGTTCCAAGCCCTATTGCTCTATATTTTTTATTAGTTACTTCTGCAAATGGTACTGAATAATAGTTCAAATCTATTACATTATCCATAGCTCTTATTTGAGTTTCTACAACATATCCAAGTTCTTCATCATTTTTAACATCAACATTTCCTAAAACTACTGATGATAAATTACATACTACAAAATCACCTGATTTTGTTCTTTCAACTATTATAGTATCTCCATTTTCATCTTTTACTTCAGATTGTTGAATATCCATTGGACTCATATTTTGCATAATTTCAGTACAAAGATTTGATGAATATATCATTCCTTTATGTTTGTTTGGATTCATTTTATTTACTGTATCTCTATAGAAAGCAAATGGAGTTCCAGTTTCAGCAGCACTCTTTATTATTAATCTAACTATTTCTTTTACTGACATTACCCTTTTGCTTATATTCTCGTCTTCAACACATTCATAATATTTCTTTTCCCATTCTTCTCCATAGAAGTCTTCTAATGAATAGCCCTTTGCTAACCTAATCTCATGAGGACACATCATATACCAATTTGCATCTATATCTGTTTCTGCAAGCTTCCAAAATAAATCTGGATAACAAAGCCCTGGAAAAACATCATGTGCTTTCTTTCTATCGTCACCATTATTAGTTTTTAATTGTAAAAACTCAGGTAAATCCTTATGCCAAGCATCTAACCATATAGCAACTGATCCATTTCTTACTCCTAATTGATCCACCGCTATGGCTGTATCATTAAATAATTTTACCCATGGTATCACTCCACCAGAAGCTCCCTTGAATCCTCTAATAGGTGATTCTAAAGCTCTAACTTTACCAATGTATATTCCCATTCCACCACCAAACTTTGAAACTTCTGCAAAGTTATCAAGTGACTTATATATTCCCTTTAAGCTATCTTGTACTGTATCTATAAAGCATGAGCTTAGTTGATAGAATGGCTTTCTAGCATTAGACATTGTTGGTGTTGCCATAGTTGCCTTAAGAGAACTTAATACATCGTAAAATCTCTTTGCCCATAGTACTCTTACTTCTTTCTTTTCTGGAATTGCTAGATGCATTGCTATTCCCATAAACATTTGTTGTGGAAGTTCTAATGTGCTTCTATCAAAATCTTGAACTAGGTATCTTTTTGCTAGAAGGTTTATTCCACTATAAGTAAATAAAAAGTCTCTTTCTGGTTTAATTTCATTTTCTAACTCTATTATTTCCTCTTTTGTATAATTTTCTAATATGTATTTTCCATAAAGTCCTTTATCAGTTAATTGATTTATAAATCCATATAAATCGCCATATATATTATCGTCGTTAGTAAGTCCTCTACTTTTTCTTATTTTATCATAAAGTTTAAACACATATAGTCTTGCTGCTGCATTTTGCCATTGTGGTTCTGTATCTGATGTAAGCTCTAAAGCTACTTGTATTATTGAATTTCTTATTTCTTCATCTTCCATATTAGGTCTAACTATATGATTTAATGCTTCTAAAAGCCTCTCCTCTGTATAAATACCTTGACCATTATCTATTCCATCTAAAGCTAACCTACAAATATTAAGTAAATGTGTCATACTCTTCCCCTTCCACTACATATAGTATGTAATACTCTTTCCATTTCCATCAATATACAATATATAGTTAATTATAATTTCTATTTTTTCCTTTGTAAAATTTAATAATCTAATACTAAACAAGAAAAAATGGAGATATTCATTTAATATCTCCTTTTTTCACCTTTAATAACAGCTTTTATAAATAATTTTTATTTCTTAGAATTAAAAGTTAAATAACATTTATTACTTTAACTTTTCTATCCATTCTTCTTCTTTAAATCCTACTAAAACAGTATTATCTTTTATTACTATTGGTCTTTTTACAAGCATTCCATTAGATGCTAATATATCTAAAAGTTCATCTTGAGGTAATACTTTAACTTTATCTTTTAATTGCATTTCCCTATATAATACACCTGATGTATTAAAGAATTTATTTATTGGTAAACCACTTTTAGCTATCCAATCTTTAAGTTCCTCTTTTGTTGGATTTTCATCAGCTATATGTCTATCTATAAATTCTATATTATTTTCTGTTAAAAACTTCTTTGCTTTTCTACATGTAGTACACTTTGGATATTCAACAAATAAAACTGACATATTTATCACTCCTATATTTAATTATTATTATTTAATTATTATTATAACATATTATTTCTTAGGTATGATTAAATAAATTTTAAACATGTCACCTTCTACTTCGATTTTTATATTCCCATTATGAAGTTCTACTATGCTTTTTGTAATTGCAAGCCCCATTCCCGATCCTTCTATAGATGAATTTCTTGATTTATCAGCTCTTGCAAATCTCTCAAAAATATCTTGTGTATTAAAGTCCATTTCATAATTGGATATATTTTTAAAAGATACCTCTACAGAGTTTTCTTTAGAAGTTATATCTATATATACTCTAGTATTATTAAGTGAATATTTTAAGGCGTTTACAATTATATTTTCAAATACTCTAGACATTAATTTACCATCTAAATCAACAAAAATTTCATCCTCATTTGTACTTACCTTAAATTCCATATTTTTTTCTTCATATAAATTTGAGTACTCTCCAATACCTTGATATACTAAAGAAACTATATCTATTTCATGCTTTTCTATAGTCATTTTCCCACTGTTTAATTTTGATACTTCAAATAAATCTTCTATAAGAGTCTTTAATCTCTTTGAATTTCTATCTAATATAGTCAAATAATCTTTTCTTTCCTCTTCTGTTATATTAGTATCATTTAATATATTTACATAGTTTATTATTGATGTTAATGGTGTTTTTAAGTCGTGAGAAACATTGGAAATTAGCTCTGTTTTTAATTTCTCATTTTTTACCTTTTCATTTAAAGCTATTATATATCCTTCTCTTATTTGATTTATATTTTCTACTAATTCTTTAACTTCTCTTTCTCCAATATCACTTAGTTTATATTCTAATTCACCTGAATTAATTTTCTTTAGTCCATCATTAATAACTGAAATATCAAGACTTTTCTTTAAGGAATATAATACACAACCTAATGGAATCAGCACCAAGATTAACGTTCCCTTAAATGGATATCTAGTTAAAAATGTTACTAAAACATTTTGGTTTCTTATTCCTGCAATTAAATATAAATAAACTAGTATTACTGCTATTGCTCCCCCAAAAGAAAGCATCATTTTATTACGTGTATTTTTGTATTTGTAGCCATATCTTAAAACATAAATAAGTCTCTTTAAAACTTTAATTTCTAAATGTATATTTTTACTGTTAATTATAGAGTTTACTATTATCTTTAATAAAAGCACTATAGCAAGTATTGTTGATATTATCATTATTTTTGCTGTTATAGTATCTGTTTTTATAAGATATGTATATACGCTAGGGTCTCTATAATATATCTCTATATATTTATCTACATTTTGTTTAATTATCTTATCTGTAGTACTAGTAACATAATAATTATATTTATCTTTATTATCTATTCTAACAGATGAATATCCAAATTCCTTTAGATACGTATTTATACTATCTTCACGCAAAGCTACAGTATTATCATCCTTTTCTACTGCTTCACGCAACTTTATATCATTAGTAGTGAAATTTCCTGTTTCTTTATTTATTAGTGCATAAAATAAATCCCCATAAAAATAATTATTTTCTGATAGATGTTCATTTTCATATTCTAATGCTCTAATATCTTCTAGATTATTAGTATGTGAATATATATATTTTGATATATCTTTACTTTCATAATATATCATTGATTCTATGTATTTATCTTTATTTAATAATGCATCAAATGTTCCCGCTCCTAAATCTGAAAAAGTATTATTAAAAGATTGATAATATCCTATAGTTAATGTAACTAATAATATACATACGGTTAAAATTTCTATTCCCCATACACCAGTTATATACCTTTTAATCTTCTCTTTCAATTTTATATCCAACTCCCCACACTACCTTTATATATTCAGGATCCTTTGTATTAAGTTCTATCTTTTCTCTTATCCTTCTAATATGAACAGTTACAGTATTTTCACTTCTATAAAATGGTTCCTCCCATACTTTTTCATATATTTCTTTTATAGAAAAAACCCTTCCTAAGTTTGATGCTAGAAGTTGAAGTATTTTAAATTCTGTTGCCGTAACTTTTACCTCTTCTCCCCTTAAGAAAATTGTTTTTTCTTTATTATTTATTATTAAGTCCTTTACTTCTATTATATCCGGACTCTCACCTTCTAATTCTAAGGGTTTTTGGTATCTTCTTAATTGAGACTTAACTCTTGCAACAAGCTCTAAATGATTAAATGGTTTAGCTATATAATCATCAGCACCTACATTTAATCCTAATATCTTATCACTGTCTTCTCCTTTGGCTGATAACATTATAATTGGTAAATTTCTTTTTTCTCTAATCTTTAAACATGTCTTTATCCCATCCATTCTTGGCATCATTATATCTAAAACTATAAGATGTATTTTTTCTTTATCCAATAACTCTAATGCCTCTACACCATCTTTAGCTTTAAACACCTTCATGCCTTCTCCTCTTAGATATATATCAATAGCATCTCTAATTTCCTTTTCATCATCTACTACTAAAACGTTAAACATATTTTCACCCCTCTATCTTATCTTATAACTATAATATCTTATATTATAAAATTTTACTAATTGTAAAAATTACATTTTTATTAAAATAATCAAATATCACTATAAGTTATTATTAACATTCGATAGTATTTAATATATAATTTTAGTGTATATTTCTAACAGATAATTTTAAGGAGTTTTATATGTTACATAAACTTACAATTAACAAACACATGATTTTAGATTTCTTTTTTATTTTTGTTGGATGTGTAATAGCATCTCTTGGAGTTAATTTATTCTTAGTTAATGCTCAATTACTTAGTGGTGGCGCTACTGGCATAGCACTTATTTTACAATATTTAGCTGAAGTACCTTCTGGTATAACTGTATTTATAATTAATATTCCTTTATTTTTTATAAGTTATAAAATGCTAAATAAGAGATTTACTATATACTCTGCAGTTGGGATGATCTCGTTATCAATTTCACTTATAATCACGAAACCCTTATCTAATTTAGTTAAAGTAGATGATATATTACTTTATTGTATTTACGGTGGAGTTTTATGTGGTTTAGGCTATGGGTTAGTTTTTTCAAGAAATGGTTCAACTGGAGGGACTGATATCATAACAATGGTGCTTAGGAAGAAGTATTCTAACTTTGAAATAGGTAAGCTTAGCTTCGCTATTAACTGTATAATAGTTTTTATAGGCGCATTAATTTTTGGTCTTCCTAAAGCTCTATATACTTTGATTTCTATGTTTGTTCAAGGAACTATAGTGGATAAAGTTATTAATGGATTTAATAGTAAAAAGTTACTATTAATATTAACTGAAAAAGAACAAGAAATAATAGAGTATGTTATTAAAGATATGAATAGAGGAGTTACTTCTCTAATTGCTGAAGGTGAGTACACTCATGAGCTTAAGAAAATGCTTTATATTGCTGTAACATCATCTCAAATGATACATTTGAAGAGTAAAATATTAAGAATAGATCCTAAAGCATTTATTACAATAATAGATGTTTCTGAAGTCAATGGAAAGGGATTCCATAAAATTTAATATTAATTATTTTGTAAAATATACAATAATTTTACCCCCATATATTAGGTTTTATTTTTATCTAATACGGGGGTAATTTTTTTATTCAAATTTATAAAATCAATATACTTATATTAAAGCAAATGAAACCTTCTTACCAATTATCATATTGAATTTAAATAATCCCTTTGCCCTTCTTTATATAAGTTATTACCGTTTACATCTATTATAACTATTAAAGGCATATCTATCACTTCCATTTTTCTAATAGCTTCTGCACCTAAATCTTCATATGCAATTATCTCTGATGAAACTATACTTTTAGAAATTAATGCAGCAGCGCCTCCAATTGCCCCTAGATATATAGCCTTATTTTTTACTATTGAATCAACTACCTCTTGGTTTCTAGCACCTTTTCCTATCATTGCCTTTAGCCCTAAATCTAGTAACCTAGGTGAATACGCATCCATTCTATAGCTTGTAGTTGGTCCAGCTGATCCTATAACTTGTCCTTCTTTTGCTGGACTTGGTCCTACATAATATATAGTCTCTCCTTCAATATTTATTGGTAAATCATCGCCTGAATCTAGTAAATCAACTAATCTCTTATGTGCTGCATCTCTAGCTGAATATATAGTACCTGTTAGTAAAATTGTGTCTCCTACTCTTAAATCTTTTATTTTTTCATATGTTAAAGGAGTATTTATTTTTTTTTCCACAGTTTCTTTTCTTATTTCTTTATTTTCCACAATTTTATCCCCCTATAAAATTATTTCTTTGTGCCTAGTTGCATGACAACTTATATTTACAGCCACAGGCAATCCTGCTATATGTGTTGGATATGTTTCAATATTAAGACCTAACGCCGTGGTCTTTCCACCAAAACCTTGTGGACCTATTCCAAGACTATTTATTTCTTTTAGTAGCTCTTCCTCTAAATCACTATAGAACTTATTATTATGTCTATTATTTATAGGTCTTAATAAGGCTTTTTTTGCTAAATATGCAGCTTTATCGAATGTTCCCCCTATGCCTACCCCTATAATCATAGGAGGGCATGGATTAGGACCAGCTTCTTTTACCACCTTTATTATAAAATCCTTAACTCCTTGTATTCCATCCGAAGGTTTAAGCATCTTTATTTGACTCATATTTTCTGAACCAAATCCTTTTGGGGCAACAGTTATTTTTACTTTATCACCAGGAACTATATCATAATATATTATAGCTGGAGTATTATCATTGGTATTGACCCTATCTATAGGATCCTTAACTACAGATTTTCTTAAATATCCTTCTTCATATCCTCTTCTAACACCTTCGTTTATAGCCTCTTCAAGACTTCCTCCTACTATATGAACATCTTGTCCAATCTCCATAAAAACACATGCTATACCTGTATCTTGACACATTGGCATTTTTTCATTCCTTGCCACTTCTGAGTTTATCATTATTTTATCCAGTATATCATTAGCTAATCCCCAAGTTTCTTCCCTTTTAGCAATACTTAAAGCTTCATACACATCATTAGATAAATTATAATTTGAATCTATGCACAATCCCTTAATAGCATCTTTAATTTTTTCAACACATATAGTCTTCATAAATATATCCTCTCCCTAACTTAATGTATTTTTTGTTAAAATATTAAATTATACTAGTTGAAAATTTATATATTTCAAAAAACTTTATAGATATATCAGTAATGCATCTATTTTTTCTCAAAAGTCAAAAACAACTTATTCATATTTATATCAATATAAAGCTTTTCATAAATATTTTATCATATTTTTAAATAATAAAAACTATATATTAATAAACATGTTTAAGGAGAGTATGTAATGAATATAAATTTAAGTAAAATTGCTAAGTTTGTAGTTTATTTTATTATTGCTATTTTAGTCTTATTTATAATTTATACTTTAATTACTTTCATTAATTTTAAAGAAATACCTCCAAACAGCCTCAAGGTAAACAGTTTTATTTTTTCTTAAATAAATATTTGATTATCTAATTTAATATTTAAGGCTATAAGCTACATAACCAAAGTATATATAATAATTAAATTTCATCAACATTAATTGTTAATAAAATAAAGCAAGATATATTATACAAATGTAATATATCTTGCTTTTACTTAATATAATATAAAAAACTTTTTCGACAACATCTTTTTATATATTTCCCAGGAAACCATCTTATTAATTTACTATTTTATTTATTTCTTCAAAATATTTGTCTATTCCCAATGATATTCCTTGAACTATTGCATTTTGATGTTCTTCTGTTTGTAGCCTTTGTTCCTCTTCTGGATTAGATAAAAATCCACATTCTACTAAAACAGATGCACCTTCATACTTATCTCTTAATATTAAATAAGAATCTCCAGCAGGTTTTGATACTCTTTTATTATTATCCTTAACTGTCTCCTTAATTGATTCTTGTATATTATCAGCTAGCTTTTTACTTATTTCATTAGATGCATGCCAAACTTGAGCTCCGTAACATTTAGATTGCGGAAACATATTTTGATGAATTGACACAAAAACATCACACTTTGTCTCAGCCTTTAAATCTCTTCTCTTTTTAAGATCTTCCCTCTTCTTTTCTTTTATTGTAGCCCCCTTTTCTTCTAAGCCCTGATCTCCTTCTCTTGTTAAATAAACCTTATATCCCTTATTCTCTAAAACATCCTTAAGCTTTAAGCTTATTTGAAGGTTTATATCTTTTTCTATCACACCTGATTTTGATTTTGCCCCACCATCAAATCCACCATGTCCTGGATCAATTAGTATTATCTTTTGATTTATTTCTTCTGCAAAAACTTTGATAGGTACAATACATGATAGTGATATAATTATACATAAAATTATTGATTGTAATTTTTTCATTTGTTTGCCTCCATAATATTTATAAAAGTACTTGTAAAAATATTATGTCCATATTATTGATTTTTCTTTCTAATAAAAAAATCCCCAGTATTAGGATTTAATATCCTATACTAGAGATTTTTATATTTTTAGCTATTTTCTATAACACTTTCTGCTATGTTTGTTGAATGGTCTGAAATTCTTTCTAAATTACTTAATAAATCTAAGAATATAGCTCCTGCATATGCATTACAAGTTCCATCATAAAGTCTTTTTATATGAAGTTCTCTATATTTCTTTTGTAATCTATCAACTTCTGATTCTATGTCTTCAATACTTTTAGCCTTTTCTACATCCTTTTTTGCATAGCTATCTATAGCTACTTGTAAAGCCTCATTAGTTTTATTATACATATTATTTATTTGTTCTAATGCTTGATTACTATATTCAAGTTTTTTAGAAATTTTTTGTGATGTTAAATCTGCTATATTTTCAGCATGATCACCTATTCTTTCTATATCATTTATAACATGGAATGTTGCTGCTACTATACTTAGCTCTTTATCAGATAAGTCACATTTAGAAAGCTTAACTAAGTAATTTGTGATAGCTTCATTTAATGTATTTATAATAACTTCATTGTCATAAACTTTTTTAATTAGCTTTTCATCATTTTTTTCAAAAGCTTCTAATGCTAAAGCTAATCCTTTCTTAGCTTTCTTAGCCATTCTTAATGTTTCTTTAGCAACTTGTCCTGCTGCTATAACAGGAGTTTCTAATAATCTATCATCTATATACTTTGGTCCTGGTTTATCCTCTTCATCATCTCCTGGAATAATTCTATTTACAGTTTTAATCAATATGCCAGTTAAAGGTAGCATTATTGCAGTATTTACTATATTAAAGACTGTATGAGCATTAGCAATTTGTCTACTAACATCTTCTGGGCTTATAGTTGATACTACATCACCTAAAATACCACTAATTAACACCGGTATAAATATTAACGTACCGCCTAAATTAAATATTAAATGTAAAATTGCAGCTTTATGTGCAGTCTTATTTGTACCAACTGATGCAAGCATTGCAGTAATACATGTGCCTATATTACATCCAAATACTATAGGAAGAGCATCATATATATTAATTGCTCCTGCAGTTGCTAAAGCTACTAAAATTCCTGTAGTTGCTGATGAACTTTGTAGAATAGCTGTTATAACTGCTCCTGCTATAATTCCTAAATACCACTTATCTCCTACTGTTGATAAGATATTATTGAAAATAGGTGAAGCAGTTAAAGGTTTCATTGCAGCACTCATTTGCCCCATTCCAACAAATAGTATACCGAAACCTAATATTATGTTACCTATGTCTTTTCTCTTTTTACCCATAGCAAACATAACCATAAACGCCCCTACAAAAACAAATAATGGAGCAATCTGATCTAATTTAAATGCAACTAATTGTGCAGTAATTGTAGTACCTATATTGGCACCCATTATAATTCCTGCCGCTTGAGCTAAATTCATTAGCCCTGCGTTTACAAATCCAACTACCATTACAGTTGTAGCACTACTACTTTGTATTACTGCTGTAACTATTGCTCCCACTATAACAGCTATAATTGGATTTTTAGTTACTTTTTCAAGAATTGACTTTAATCCATCACCAGCAGCATTTTCTAAGCCGTCTCCCATTATTTTCATACCATAAATAAATAGACCTAGTCCGCCAAGTAACTGTATAATAACCTTTAATGATTCCAAAGTTATTCTCCTTTTCAACATTATTTTTACATTTTTAGTTTACAATATTTTTTTACATTTGTTAAGTAATTAAATATATTTTTAACATGATTTTAATATAGTAAAACTTACTTTATTTAGTTTTCATATTCTTAATTTGAACTTTTATGTTTTTAAGATATATTAGCTGCAGTTAATCTCTAGCTTATATTATCTATATTTCCAATTACCACTATGCTCTATAAGCCAATTAAGCTCTCCAAAGCACCTTTTTCTTTTCATTTTCTATAACAATAAACTGTAAAAATTCTTACTAACATTTCTCCTATTTGTATAAACCTTTAGCTACTTGCATCCTATATGAACAAACTTGGTTCTAACATCTTCTGTTAATTTTTCTTACATTTCTTTTGGAATAACAGTAAAAATGCATATATTCATTTCACTATCTTTTTCATATATAAAAAGAATCTCTTCTGATATTGTCTCATATAGTTTCTATCCCTATAATTCTCACTCTTTCTAGCTTCAAAAGTTTAACACTATTATAAATTAAAATAAAAAAAATAAATCCCACAACCATAAGGTTTGTGGGATTTGTGAAGTTCCATATATTATCTCTTTGAGAATTGTGGAGCTCTTCTTGCCTTTTTAAGACCGTATTTCTTTCTTTCTTTCATTCTTGGATCTCTAGTTACGAAACCTGCCTTCTTTAATTCTGGCTTTAAGTTTTCGTCAGCTTTTACTAAAGCTCTAGTTATTCCGTGTCTGATAGCTCCAGCTTGACCTGTGAATCCACCACCGTGAACGTTAACTAAAACGTCAAATCTATCCTTAGTTCCAGTTAAAACTAATGGTTGGTTAACTATCATTCTTAAAGTTTCTAAACCAAAATAGTTTTCTATTTCTCTATTATTTATAACTACTTTACCGTTTCCTGGTACAAGTCTAACTCTTGCGATTGATTTTTTTCTTCTTCCAGTACCCATGTATTGAACTTTTGCCATTTTTTATTCCTCCTCCCGAGCGCGTATTAGTACTTTAATTCAAGTACTTCTGGTTTTTGAGCATCATGTCCGTGCTCAGTACCTCTATATACTTTTAGCTTCTTAAGCATTTTTCTTCCTAAAACTCCTGTTGGAAGCATTCTTCTTACAGCTTCTTCGAAAGCGAATTCAGGCTTCTTTGCTAATACTTCTCTGTATGGAGTCTCTTTTAATCCACCTGGATATAAGCTGTGCTTTCTCATTAATTTTTGATCTAACTTCTTACCAGTTAAAACAACCTTTTCTGCATTGATTACGATAACGAAATCTCCACAGTCAACATTTGGTGTAAATGTTGGTTTATTTTTTCCTCTTAAAATTGATGCAACTTGGCTAGCAACTCTTCCTAGTGGCTTTCCAGCAGCGTCAACAACATACCATTTTCTTTCAACTTCTTGTGCTTTAGCAATGTATGATTTCATGTTTTTCCCTCCCTGAACTTACATTTGTGCTTTACTTATTAAGTACTGCTTTTATGTCAAGACCCGGGGCTAGTGGATCTTATATACATAAATTATTCTAACAAACAAACATACATTATTATAATACACGCTTACGGGCGTGTCAACTATTTTAAGTAATTATTTTAATTAATTATTTAAACTAATTATTTAAAATCATTGTTATATTCTAATAATAAACTTTTTCTAATACTAAGCCAGTTGCTGGGACACATATTCCGGCTTTTTTTCTATCTTTACTGTGTATTATATTTTGCACTTCTATTGGATCAATTTTATTAGATCCCACCATTATTAATGTTCCAACTATTATTCTTACCATATTATATAAAAAGCCATCACCAGTAACATAAATTTTTATTACGTCATTTTGTACATCTATATGTAAATCTGATATTGTTCTTACAGTTGTCTTTACCGAACTTCCACTACTCTTAAATGCCATAAAATCTTTAGTTCCTATAAAGTATTTACATGATTCTTTCATATCTCCTATATCTAATTTACGCTTTACATGATACACATAATCTTTTCCTATTGCAGAATTAACATCTCTATTTAATATAGAATAAGAATAAGTCTTCCCTTTTGCACTATATCTTGAATGAAAATCTTCTTCTACTTCCTCAGATTTTAAAATTACTATATCATTAGGTAATCTATAATTAATAGCTTCTCTAAATTTTTCTGATGGTATTTTACTATTGGTTTTAAAATTAGCTACAAATCCTCTTGCGTGAACTCCAGCATCTGTTCTTGAACTTCCGATAACCTCAACCGCTTCATTAGTTAAGAGGCTAATAGCCTCTTCTAATGTTTCTTGAATTGTTGCTCCTATCTTTTGCTTTTGCCATCCTAAATAATTTGTTCCATCATATTCTAAAGTTAGTTTAATATTTCTCATATTTTTAATCACCTTTGCACATATTACTTAAATAGCAAATCTAACCAGTAAACTTCCTACAAATAAAATAGAAAATACAGCAAATGCTATAGCATCTCTATTTGTAAATTTCAGCTGTTTCATTCTTGTTCTTCCATTGCCACCTCTATAAGCTCTAGCTTCCATTGCCATTGCAAGTTCATCAGCTCTTCTAAATGAACTAATAAATAGTGGTACTAATAATGGTATCAGACTTTTTGCCTTTTGAATTATTCCGCCAGTTTCAAAATCCGCTCCTCTTGCTTTTTGTGCCATCATTATTTTATCTGTTTCATCCATTAATGTTGGTATAAATCTTAATGCTATCGTCATCATCATTGCAAGTTCATGAGCTATTTCTTTACCAATTGGCCTTAATAGTCTTTCTATACCATCTGTTAGTTCGATTGGTGATGTTGTTAATGTCAGTACAGATGTACCCATTATTAAGAAGATAAGTCTTAATGCCATAAATGCAGCTGTTCTTAATCCTTCTTCATATACTTTCAAAAATCCTAGCTCAAATATTAGTGTATCTGCTGTTCCCTTAATCATAAAAATATTTAAAACCGCAGTAAATATTATAAGAAAAAATACAGGCTTTAATCCCTTATATAAATATCTAGGTGGCAATTTAGCAATATATACTGTTAATGCTAAAAACCCAACAATTAATATATATCCAATAAACTTATCTACGACAAATAAGGATATAATAAATAATATTGATAATAGTATCTTTGTTCTAGGATCTAACTTATGAACAAAAGTTTCACCTGGTATGTATTGACCTATAGTTATATCTTTTATCATTTTTGCTCCCCCTAGCTCTTAACTTCCTTTAATATTCTTAATAGCTCTTCTTTTCCTTGCTCTATAGTATAAACTTCATCTGAAACATTAAATCCTCTTCTTTTTAATTCTCGCATAAGGTAAGTTACTTGTGGAACTGCAAGACCTATATTTTCTAATGTTTCAACTTCCTTAAATACTTTAGCCGGTGCTCCTTCTAAAGCTACCGCTCCCTTACTCATAACTATTATTCTTTCAGCAAGCTTACCTACATCCTCCATGCTATGGCTAACTAATATTATAGTCATTTTATATTCATCATGTAATATCTTTATTTGATTTAGAATATCATCTCTACCTTTTGGATCTAAACCTGCTGTTGGCTCATCTAATATAAGGACTTTAGGTTCCATAGCAATTACACCTGCTATCGCTACTCTTCTCTTCTGCCCTCCACTTAAATCAAATGGAGACTTATTTCTATAAGTATCATAATCAAGCCCCACCATTTCCATAGACCTTTTTACTCTTTTTGTTATCTCTTCATCGGATAAACCTAGATTTCTTGGCCCAAATTCTATATCTTTTTCTATAGTTTCTTCAAATAATTGATATTCTGGATATTGGAATACTAACCCTACCTTTTTTCTAATATCAGTAAGCCTTACACCTTCCTTTGTAATGTCTTCCCCATCAACTATTATTCTTCCTGATGTGGGCTTAAGCAATCCATTCATATGTTGAATTAACGTTGATTTGCCCGATCCCGTATGACCAATAAGTGCAACAAATTCACCTTCATTTATCTCTATATTAACATTATTTAAAGCCACTTTTTCAAAAGGTGACTTTGGCATATATACATGTACTAAGTTCTCTATTTTAATTGACATAACGCATCCACCATTTCATCTACATTTAAAATATTTGTATCTATATTTATACCGTTATTCTTTAATTCATAACAAAGTTCAGTAACTTGAGGAACATCTAAACCGATGTCCTTCATTTGCTTTACATTAGAAAACACTTCTCTTGGTTTTCCCTCCAAAATTATCTTTCCATCATCCATAACAAGTACCCTATCTGCCTGTGCTGCTTCATCCATATAATGAGTTATAAGAACTATAGTAATCCCATATTTCTCGTTTATTTCTTTAATATTATTTAATACTTCTCTTCTTCCTGAAGGATCTAACATTGCAGTAGGCTCATCAAAAATTATGCATTCTGGCTTCATAGCTAAAATTCCAGCTATCGCAATTCTTTGCTTTTGTCCACCTGAAAGCAAATGAGGTGCATGTCTTCTATATTCATACATTCCAACTTTTTTTAAACTTTCATCTACTCTTTTTCTTATTTCTTCTGGAGGAACACCTAGATTTTCTGGCCCAAAAGCAACATCTTCTTCAACTATAGTTGCTACTAACTGGTTATCGGGATTTTGAAAAACCATTCCAGCCTTTGCTCTTATTTTCCATAAATTATTAGGATCCGATGTATCTAAACTATCTACAATTACATTGCCTTCAGAAGGCATAAGTAACGCATTCATATGCTTAGCTATAGTAGATTTCCCTGATCCATTATGACCTAAAACTACTAAGAATTCACCCTTTTCAACTTCAAAACTAACACCATTTACAGCGTATCTTTCCTCTTCTCCCTCATGTGCTCTATATTTAAAAGATACATCATTACATTTAATCATTGTTTCTTTCATATATAGCCCTCCTTTTATCGCTTAACTTATCGCTTAACTTATATCTTAAATATTATATAAAAACTTATTAGTGTATATACATTTAACATAAGAATATTATAATATACATTTGCTTAATTACAATTACTTTATAATAAATTTATAAGATCTTATATAATATTTAAATTTGAATATGTAAAAATGGGGACTAAGTTATTAACTTAATCCCCTGTATATTATACTAATTCAAGTATAACAACTTCTGCTCCGTCCCCTCTTCTTGGACCTTTTTTGTACATTCTAGTGTATCCACCATTTCTTTCTGCGTACTTTGGAGCAACATTGTCAAATAGGTTTTGAACTACTTCTTCTTCATTTACAAAAGCTAAAACTTGTCTTCTAGCGTGAAGGTCACCTCTTTTTGCTAAAGTGATCATCTTTTCAGCTAATTTTCTTGTTTCTTTTGCTCTTGTTTCAGTTGTTTCTATTTTACCATGCTTTAAAAAGCTTGTAACAAGGCTTCTTAGCATAGCTCTTCTTTGGTCAGTAGGACGACCTAATTTACGATAACCTGCCATGTGGATTTACCTCCTTACTCATCGTTTAGTCTTAATCCTAAGCCTAATTCCTTAAGCTTTCTTTCGACTTCCTCTAAAGATTTCTTTCCTAGATTTCTTACCTTCATCATATCATCCATTGATTTTCCAGCAAGTTCTTGAACTGTATTTATTCCAGCTCTCTTTAAACAGTTATATGATCTAACTGATAAATCTAGCTCTTCTACAGTCATTTCTAGTACTTTCTCTTTTTTATCTTCTTCTTTTTCTATCATAATCTCTACATCATTAGTACTATCTCCTAATGACATAAATAATTTGAAATGTTCTATAAGTATTTTTGCTGATAAGCTTATAGCTTCATCAATCTTTATAGTTCCATTAGTCCAGATTTCTAAAGTTAATTTATCGTAGTCAGTAATTTGACCAACTCTTGTATTTTCAACAGTAAAATTAACTCTTTTTACTGGTGTATAAATTGAGTCAACAGCTATAGCTGATAATGGAAGGTCTTCACTCTTATTTTTATTTTGAGTAACATATCCTCTTCCTCTATTAACTGTAATCTCCATATATAACTTTGCATTATCATCTAATGTAGCAATATGAAGATCCTTGCTTACAACTTCAACATCTCCATCAGTTTTAATATCTGCACCTGTAACTACTCCTGGTCCTTGAGCATCTATATATATTGTCTTTGGACCTTCACCATTCATAATTAATGCTAAAGATTTAATGTTTAATATTATTTCTGTAACATCTTCTTTAACACCTTGTACAGTTGAAAATTCATGTAGTACTCCATCTATCTTTACTGAAGTTGGAGCTGCACCTGGAAGTGATGATAAAAGTATTCTTCTTAAAGCATTTCCAAGAGTTATACCATATCCTCTTTCCAATGGTTCAACTACATATTTACCATAAGTACCATTTTCATTTGCTTCTATACATTCTATTATTGGCTTTTCGATTTCTAACATGCACAAACCCTCCTTATATTTTAAATGGCAACATTATTCTGAGGGCAACTGCTTATATATTTGTATTGTAAGAAAAATCTTAACAATACAAATACTAAACTATTACTTGCTGTATAACTCAACGATAAGAGTTTCATTAACTGGAACGTCAATATCTTCTCTTGATGGCTCAGCAACTATTTTACCTGAATAATTTTCAACATTTGCTTCTAACCACTTTGGTAATGTCTTTGGATTTTCAATAAATGTCTTGAATTTTTCAGTTCCTCTGCTCTTTTCTGTTACTAATATTTCATCGTTAACAGAAACCTTGTATGAAGGAATGTCAACTTTCTTACCATTTACTAAGAAATGTCCATGATTAACTAATTGTCTAGCTTCAGCTCTTGAAGCACCATAACCTAGTCTGTAAACAACGTTATCTAATCTCATTTCTAATAACTTAAGTAAGTTTTCACCAGTGATACCCTTCATATGATCAGCCTTTTCATAGTAAGCTCTGAATTGGCTTTCTAATACTCCGTATATTCTTCTAGCTTTTTGCTTTTCTCTTAATTGTACGCCATAGTTAGATAGTTTTTTCTTAGCTGCTCCATGTTGTCCTGGTGCATAACTTCTTCTAACAAAAGCACATTTATCTGTATAACATCTATCCCCTTTAAGGAATAATTTCATACCTTCTCTTCTACATAATCTACATGTAGCTCCAGTATATCTTGCCATTAATTACACCTCCTATATGAATACTAGACTCTTCTTCTCTTTGGTGGTCTACATCCGTTGTGTGGGATTGGAGTAACGTCTTTAATTAAAGTTACTTCTAATCCTGCCGCTTGTAAAGATCTTATAGCTGCTTCTCTTCCAGCTCCTGGTCCCTTTACATATACTTCTATACTCTTTAATCCGTGTTCCATAGCTGCTTTAGCTGCTGTTTCTGCTGCCATTTGAGCTGCGAATGGAGTACTCTTTCTTGATCCTCTGAAGCCTAAAGCTCCTGCGCTTGACCATGATAGAGCATTTCCTGCCGCATCAGTTAAAGTAACTATTGAGTTATTGAAAGTTGATTTGATGTGTGCAGCACCATGCTCAACGTTCTTTCTTTCTTTTCTTCTTCTAGTCTTTTTAACTTTTTGAGCCATCGAATTCCCTCCTCACTACTTCTTCTTATTTGCGATAGTTTTCTTTGGACCTTTTCTAGTTCTTGCGTTAGTCTTAGTCTTTTGACCTCTAACTGGAAGACCTTTTCTATGTCTTATTCCTCTGTAACATCCAATTTCTACTAATCTTTTAATGTTTAAAGCAACTTCTCTTCTTAAGTCACCTTCAATTGTTAAAGTCTTTACGTATTCTCTAATTTTTGTTACTTCTTCTTCTGTAAGATCCTTAACTCTTGTGTCAGGATTAACTCCTGTTTCTGCTAAAATCTTATGTGAAGTAGAAAGTCCTATACCGTATATATATGTTAGACCTATTTCAACTCTTTTTTCTCTTGGTAGGTCTACGCCTGAAATTCTTGCCATTAAAACTTACACCTCCTGATATTGAAATGCATACAACTTTAATTATATGTGTGTATTTTATATATAAAATCCTAGGTCAGTAGAGCATATCTCTACTGTCAGCCGCACCTAAAATTTATCCGCTTAATTAAATGCCTATATAATCATATTTGACTTTAAGTGAAAAGTCAATAAATTTTACATAGTAAAATAATACTTTTTTGCCTATACTTTGATTGTATTAGCCTTGTTTTTGCTTGTGCTTAGGATTTTCACAGATAACCATTACTTTTCCTTTTCTTCTTATAATCTTGCACTTTTCGCAAATAGGCTTAACTGATGGTCTTACTTTCATCGCTAACCCTCCTTGTAATACTTCGTGGTAGTCTTTTGCTACCTTTATTTAGCTCTCCATGTAATTCTACCTCTTGTTAAATCGTATGGAGAAAGTTCTATTGTAACCTTATCTCCTGGTAGAATTCTTATGAAGTTCATTCTTAATTTTCCTGATATATGTGCTAGAATCTTGTGACCACTCTCTAGTTCAACTTGGAACATAGCATTTGGTAGTGCTTCTAGTACTGTACCTTGCATTTCTATTACATCATCTTTTGACATAAGGTAATCAACCCTCCTTAACAATGCCTTTAAGTTTTAGAAATCTTTTTATTTTTAAATCAGTACCTCTATCTTTTGATATGATAGATGCTTTAATCTCATCATCTACATCCTCTAAAACATTTATATGTTTTAAATTCTTTTTTTTAGGCATCTGAACTGTTTTAGTGCTCCCATTACTAAGAATTACATAATTATCACTTAAATGACCTATTATCACATATAAATGATTTTTATCTCTTCCTGTTTTTGAAAGAACCATTTTCCCAATTAAGTCATTGTTTTGCAAACTTTTCACCTCGATGATTACCTTAGCCATAAATCTACAAGCCACCTTTTGGTATCATGCGAATTTATAACTAAGCAACACTTATTTAATCAGTGTTAATATTTCGGGTCCATCTGGTAAAATTACAATAGTATTTTCGTAGTGTGCAGATAGACTTCCATCACTAGTTACTACAGTCCAGTCATCATTTAATGTTTTTACTTTATAGCTTCCTGAATTAACCATAGGTTCAATGGCTAAAGCCATTCCTTGAACCAACTTTGGACCTCTACCGGGTTTACCAAAGTTAGGTACATCTGGATCTTCGTGTACAACTCTACCTATACCGTGTCCTACGAAATCTCTTACTACAGCGAAACCTGAAGCTTCTATGTAGCTTTGTATTCCATGTGATATATCAGTAAGTCTGTTGCCAACCTTAGCATATTCTATGCCTTTAAAGAAACTTTGTTCAGTTACTTTAATTAACTTATTAGCTTCTTCACTAACATTTCCTACTGCAAATGTTCTTGCAGCATCTCCGTGAAAGCCATTAAGATAAGCACCACAGTCTACACTAACTATATCTCCATCTTTTAATACATAACCTCCTGGGATCCCATGAACTACTTGCTCGTTAACAGATATACATAGTGAAGCTGGAAATCCATACAGCCCTTTAAATGAAGGCTTTGCTCCATGCTTAGTTATAAATTCTTCTGCTATCCTGTCTATTTCAGCAGTAGTTATTCCTGGTCTTACTTTTTCTTCAACTAGTAGTAGTGTTTCTGCTACTATTTTACCTGCTGATCTCATTAGATCAATCTCTTTGTTGTTTTTAATGATTATCATTATTCAACACTCCCTAAGATATTACAGATACCTTCGAATACTTCATTAATAGCTTTTGTTCCATCTACAATTGAAAGTAAGTTTCTTTCTTTATAAAAATCAATCAGTGGTTGTGTCTGTCTCTCATACACATCAAGTCTTTCAGATACAGTTTCTTCTGTATCATCTTTTCTTTGGATTATATCACTTCCACAAACATCGCATTTTCCTACAATAGCTGGTGGATTAAATTTTATATGATAGCTAGCTCCACATGATGGACAAACTCTTCTACCTGTCATTCTTTCTAATATAAATCCAGTAGGTACTTCAATTAGTAAAGCAGTATCAAGATTTTCATTTCTTTCTAAAAGAAATTCTTGAAGTGCTTCTGCTTGATTGACTGTTCTTGGGAAACCATCTAATAAGTAACCATTTTTACAGTCATCTTGTTGCAGTCTATCTTTTACCATATTAATAGTAACTTCATCTGGTACTAACTGTCCTTTATCGATGTGCTTCTTAGCTTCTACCCCTAATAGAGTGTTTTCAGAAATATTCTTTCTAAAAATATCCCCAGTAGAAATATGTGGTATTGAGTATCTATTACTAATTGATTTTGCCTGTGTTCCCTTTCCTGCTCCAGGAGGACCTAATAATACTATCTTCACGGGCATCATCTCCATTATTAATCTATTTTAAGAATCCTTGATAATGTCTCATTACTAATTGTGAGTCTAATTGTCTTGAAAAATCAAGTCCAACTCCAACCATAATTAATAATGATGTACCACCAAATTGAATTCCTTGTAATTGCGTATTTGAAATTAATATTGGTAGTATTGCTAGTAAAGCAGCGAATACTCCTCCAACTAATGATACTTTAGTAAGTACTTTTTCAAAATACTTTTCAGTTGCATCTCCCGGTCTAATTCCTGGTACAAATCCTGCTGACTTATGCAGATTTTCTGCCATTTCATCAGGCTTAAATGTAATTTGTGTATAGAACCAAGTGAAGAAAATAGTTAATAATGAATAAGCTACTGGATACATCCATGTTTTTTCATTAAAAATACTATACTTACTTGTAACCACACTTTGTACCCAAGTTGTATTCGGGAAAAATTCTGCAATTGTTTTAGGGAACATCATAACTGACATAGCAAAGATTATTGCTATAACAGCTGATCCAATTATACTTAAAGGTATGTGAGTGCTTTGCCCTCTCATAACTTTATTTCCAACAGCTTTACCAGCATATTGGACTGGAATTCTTCTTTCTGCTAATGAGAAGAATATTACTACTCCTAATAATGCAATTGCAAAAACTACAAATAGTAAAATTTCAATTATATCAATTTTCCCTTGATCCTTTAATGTAAATAATGACATTAAAGTTATAGGTAACTGAGATACTATATTCACGAATATTAATATGGATATACCATTTCCAAAACCTTTAGCTGTGATTTGATCACCTAACCACATACAGAATGTTGATCCTGCAACTAATGCTACTAATACAACAACCATTCCAGTCCATTGCATTCCAACTGCTGCACCTTTTGCTGCAACCATGCTATATGTTCCAAAAGCAAGAACAAATCCTATAACTATTGATAATATTCTTGTTATCTTTTGTATCTTCTTTCTGCCTTCTTCACCCTCTTTAGAAAGTTGCTCTAAAGATGGTATTGCTATAGTCAATAATTGAACTATTATTGAGGCATTAATATATGGTGTTACACTTAAAGCAAATATACTAAATTGTCTAAACGCTCCACCAGATAACAAATCATAAAAACCAAATATAGTTCCACTGCTAGCTAAATCTTTTAAAACATTTGTGCTAATTCCAGGAACAGGAATATGCGTTCCTATCCTGAAAATTGCAACTAAAAATATAGTCCATATAAATCTCTTTCTTAATTCGGGAACCTTCCAGGCATTACGTAGGGTTGATAGCATACTAAATCACCTCAACTTTTCCTCCAGCTGCTTCTATCTTTTCAGCCGCTGATTTTGAGAACTTACATCCTTTAACAGTTAGGCTCTTCTCTAATGTTCCGTTTCCTAAAATCTTAACTCCATCTTTTACTTTGTTGATAACTCTTCTTTCAAGTAAAACTTCTGGTGTTATTTCTGTTCCATTTTCAAATATATTTAATCTGTCAACATTAATGCTAACATATTGCTTAGCAAATATATTTGTGAATCCTCTCTTAGGAAGTCTTCTGTATAATGGCATTTGACCGCCTTCAAATCCTGGTCTTACGCCACCGCCTGATCTAGCATTTTGGCCTTTTTCACCTTTTCCGGCATTTCTACCTAAACCTGAACCAGTACCTCTACCAACTCTCTTTGGAGCTTTCTTACTTCCTGCTGCTGGTTTTAATTCATGAAGTTTCATTACTCAATGCACCTCCTCTTATTAAACTTCTTCTACTTTTAGTAGATAGTCAACTTTGTTGATCATTCCTCTGATTTGAGGAGTTTCTTCATGTTCTACTGTCTTACCGATCTTTTTAAGTCCAAGGGCATGTGCAGTAGCAATATGGTCTTTCTTTCTTCCAATTAAACTCTTTACTAGAGTAACTTTAATTTTTGCCATTGCTTTTCCCTCCTAACCTAAAATTTCTTCTACAGTTTTGCCTCTTAATTTAGCTATATCTTCAGCTGTTCTTAAGCTTGCTAAACCGTTAATTGTAGCATTCACCATGTTTTTAGGATTGTTTGAACCTAATGACTTAGCTCTAACATCCTTTAATCCTGCTAATTCTAATACAGATCTTGCTGGACCTCCAGCGATAACTCCTGTACCTTCTTTAGCTGGCATTATAAGAACCTTACCAGTTCCGAATTTTCCATATATTTGATGAGGAACAGTTGTTCCAACTATTGCAACACTTACTAAATGTTTCTTAGCGTCTTCTATTCCTTTTTTAATTGCTTCTGGGATTTCTATTGACTTACCCATTCCAACGCCTACGTGTCCGTTTTCGTCACCTACAACTACTAAAGCGCTGAATCTGAAGTTTCTACCACCCTTAACAACCTTAGTTACTCTGTTTATGTTAACAACCTTTTCCTTAAGGTCTAGTGTGCTAGGATCGATTCTCATGTATTTCCCTCCTTGTTTATTAGAATTTTAAGCCTGCTTCTCTTGCAGCTTCAGCTAAAGTTTGAACTCTTCCGTGATATACGTATCCACCTCTATCGAATACAACTTCTGAAATTCCCTTTTCTAAAGCTTTCTTAGCTACTAATTCACCAACCATTTTAGCTGCTTCTTTGTTGCCACCTGATTTTGCATCGAATGCTTTATCTAAGCTTGAAGCTGAAACTAAAGTTACTGAATTTACATCATCTATAATTTGAGCATATATGTTTTTTTCACTTCTATATACTGAAAGTCTTGGTCTTTCAGGAGTACCAGAAATTTTCTTACGTACTCTTAGGTGACGTCTTTCTCTACTAGCTTTTCTGTCTACCTTTTTGAACATAAAGATTTCACTCCTTTCTATTATTTCTTACCAGTTTTACCTTCTTTACGTCTGATTACTTCGTTATCATATTTAATTCCTTTACCCTTATATGGTTCAGGTTTTCTCCATGATCTTATATCAGCCGCAGCTGCTCCAACCTTTTCCTTATCGATACCCTTAACAACAACTTTAGTTGCAGCTGGAGTTTCGAAAGTTACACCTTCGATTGGTTCTATTTCAACTGGATGTGAATATCCTAAGTTCATTACAAGCTTTTTACCTTGTAATTGAGCTCTGTAACCAACACCAATTAGTTCTAAGCTCTTTTCAAATCCTTTTTCAACTCCGATTATCATGTTATTGATTAACGCTCTAGTTAAACCATGAAGAGCTCTGTGCTCTTTTTGATCGCTAGGTCTAGTTACAACAACTTGGTTGTTTTCAACTGCTATATTCATGTCTTTATTCATAGCTTTAACAAGTTCGCCCTTTGGACCCTTAACTGAAACAACGTTATCTGCTGAAACAGCTACAGTTACGCCTGCAGGTATAGCTATAGGTAATCTACCTACTCTTGACATAATCGCACCTCCTGTTTTACTTGTTCTGATATATGTTAATCTAGTTACTTTCTACTTTGGAAATTACCAAACGTAGCAAACTACTTCTCCGCCTAATCCAGCTTTTCTTGCTTCTCTATCAACTAATAAACCTGATGAAGTTGATATTATAGCAATTCCTAGTCCGCTTAGTACCTTTGGAATTTCATCTTTCTTGCAGTAAACTCTTAGTCCTGGTTTAGATATTCTCTTTATACCAGTTATAACTCTTTCTTTATCTGCGCCATATTTAAGAGATATTCTTAACATTGGAACAACACCATCGTTATATTCCTCTAATTCTTTAATATATCCCTCTTGTAATAATATATTTGCAACAGCCTTCTTCATATTTGATGAAGGAACTTCTACTACTTCATGTCTTACAGCATTTGCATTTCTAATACGTGTTAGCAAATCTGCGATAGGATCTGTCATAACCATTTAATGTGCCTCCTTTCACTACATCAGTTTCTTACCAACTTGCTTTCTTACAACCAGGGATTTGACCCTTATAAGCAAGTTCTCTAAAACATATACGGCAAATACCGAACTTCTTTAATACTGAATGTGGTCTTCCACATATTCTGCATCTTGTATAAGCTCTTGTTTTATATTTAGGTTCTTTTTTCCACTTTTCAATAATAGCCTTACGTGCCACGGTTTTCCCTCCTTATTATTGAGCAAATGGCATACCAAGGAATCTTAATAATTCTCTTGCTTCTTCGTCAGTGTTAGCTGTTGTTACGAAGATAATATCCATTCCTCTAACCTTATCGATTTTATCGTATTCAATTTCTGGGAATATTAATTGCTCTTTTACTCCTAGTGAGTAGTTTCCTCTACCATCAAAAGCTTTGCTTGAAACTCCTCTGAAATCTCTAACTCTTGGAAGAGCAATAGCCATTAATTTATCAGCAAATTCATACATCTTTGCCTTTCTTAATGTAACCTTACATCCTAAAGCCATGTTTTCTCTTATCTTGAAGTTAGCAACTGATTTCTTTGCTCTAGTTAAGATTGGCTTTTGACCTGCAATTATGCTTAAATCATTAACTGCAGCTTCTAATATTTTTTGATTGTCCTTAGCTTCTCCAACTCCCATGTTGATAACTATTTTTTCAAGCTTTGGAACTTCCATTATATTTTTATATCCGAACTTTTCAATCATAGCTGGAATTACTTCTTTTTGATACTTCTCTTGAAGTCTTGTTGTCATAATTAGTACCTCCTTTCAGATTCTAGAATGTTTCTCCACACTTCTTACAAGCTCTAACCTTAGTACCGTCCTCTAAGATTTTGTTGCTAATTCTTGTAGCATTTTTGCATTTTGTGCAGTATAACATAACTTTTGAGCTGTATATAGCTCCTTCTCTTTCAATTATTCCGCCTTGAGCATTAGCTCTAGTTGGCTTTTGGTGCTTTTTAACTATATTAACTCCTTGAACAATAACTTTGCCTGTTTTAGGATATACTTTTAAAACTTCACCAGTTTTTCCTTTATCTTTACCTGAAACAACTACAACTGTGTCGTTCTTTCTAACATGTACCTTCAAATGAGACACCTCCTCTATTATAGAACTTCAGGTGCTAATGATAAAATCTTGTTAAATTCGTTATCTCTTAGCTCCCTAGCAACTGGTCCGAAGATACGAGTTCCTCTTGGTTGCTTATCATCCTTTATAATAACAGCTGCATTTTCATCAAACTTAATGTATGAACCATCAGCTCTTCTTAATCCTCTAACTGATCTAACTATAACAGCTTTTACAACGTCTCCTTTTTTAACAACTCCGCCTGGTGTTGCACTTTTAACGCTAGCAACTATTACATCTCCAATGTTACCGAACTTTCTCTTTGATCCGCCTAAAACTCTTATGCACATTATTTCCTTTGCACCTGAGTTATCTGCTACCTTTAGTAAGGTTTGTTGTTGTATCATTGAATTACCCTCCTTTCAGTCTTAAAGCCTATTTAGCTTTTTCAACTATTTCAACAAGTCTCCATCTCTTATCTTTAGATAATGGTCTAGTTTCCATAATTAAAACTCTATCATTCATTTTAGCTTCATTGTTTTCATCATGAGCTTTAAACTTAGTTGTTCTATTAACTGTCTTACCATATAATGGGTGTCTAACCTTAGTTTCAACAGCAACAACTATTGTCTTATCCATTTTATCTGAAACAACTCTACCTATTTTTTTCTTTCTTAATCCTCTTTCCATTAAGAGTTACCTCCTTTCAGATTTACTGCTCGAAAGCCCTGATCTCTTCTTCTCTTATGATGGTTTTGATTTGGGCTATAGATTTTTTTACTTCTCTTATTCTCATAGGATTTTCTAATTGACCTGTAGCTAATTGGAATCTTAAGTTGAATAACTCAGCCTTAAGGTCATTTAATTTAACCTTTAAATCTTGAGGATTATTTGCTCTTAATTCTTTTAATTCTCTAGCCTTCATTATTCTTCACCACCCATTTCCTCAAAATCTCTTCTTGTAACGAATTTACACTTTACAGGAAGCTTGTGTGATGCAAGTCTCATAGCTTCTCTTGCAACTTCTTCATTAACTCCTGATAGTTCGAATAAAACTCTACCAGGTTTAACTACTGCTACCCAATATTCTGGTGAACCTTTACCTGAACCCATTCTTGTTTCAGCTGGTTTCTCAGTTACTGGCTTATCTGGGAAAATCTTTATCCAAAGTTTTCCTCCTCTTCTGATATATCTGTTTATAGCAATTCTGGCAGATTCTATTTGATTACTAGTTATCCAACCACAAGTTGTAGCTTGAATACCAAAATCTCCGTATGCAAGGAAATTACCTCTTGTAGCTTTTCCTTTCATTCTACCACGTTGTACCTTACGATGCTTAACTCTCTTAGGCATTAACATGACTAATTCCTCCTTTCTTATGCGTTAACTTCTTCCTTCTTTTCAACTTTTTTAGTTGGAAGAACTTCTCCATTATAAACCCAAACTTTCACACCGATCTTTCCATAAGTTGTATCAGCTTCAGCAAATCCATAATCGATATCTGCTCTTAAAGTTTGTAGTGGAATTGTTCCTTCATGATATTGTTCAGTTCTAGCTATTTCAGCTCCACCTAATCTACCTGAGCAAGCTGTCTTAACACCTTTAGCTCCAAGTTTCATAGCTCTTTGGATGCTTTGTTTCATAGCTCTTCTAAATGATACTCTTTTTTCTAATTGTGCAGCTATATTTTCTGCCATTAATTGAGCATCTGCTTCAGCATTTTTAACTTCAACTATATTTATTAATAAGTTTTTGTTATCAGTTACTTTAGCTAATTTAGCTTTTAAAGCTTCTATTCCTGCTCCACCTTTTCCGATTATAACACCTGGTTTAGCAGTATATATATTTAACTTAACTCTCTTAGCAGCTCTTTCAATTTCAATCTTTGAAATACCAGCTGAGAAAAGTTCTTTCTTTACGAATTCTCTGATCTTGTTATCTTCTATTAGATTGTCTGCAAAGTTCTTCTTTGAAGCATACCACTTAGCATCCCAATCTTTGATAACTCCTACTCTAAGTCCGTGAGGATGTACTTTTTGACCCACTTGATTTCCCTCCTTCTTTCTAAGCTCTTTCTTTAACTACAAGTGTTATATTACTTGTTCTCTTGTTAATTCTAAATGCTTTTCCGTGATCCATTGGTCTAAATCTCTTTAATGTTGGACCTGCACCAACGAATGCTTCTGCTACATATAATCTTTCTACGTCCATTTCATGATTATTTTCTGCATTAGCAACAGCTGATTTTAAAACTTTATTTATAACAACAGCTGCATCTTTTGGAGTATATTGTAAAATAGCGAAAGCCTCTTGAATATTTTTTCCTCTTATTAAATCAAGAACTACTCCTACTTTTGTTGGAGACATTCTAACATATTTAGCTATAGCTCTAGCTTCCATTTATGTTCCTCCTTTCCGGGATTACTTTCTTTTTCTTGCTGCTTTTTCGTCATAATCGTGTCCTCTGTAAGTTCTTGTTAATGCGAACTCACCAAGCTTGTGTCCAACCATGTCTTCGCTAACGAAAACTGGAACATGCTTTCTTCCATCGTGAACAGCAATTGTATGACCAATCATTTGTGGGAATATTGTTGAACTTCTTGACCAAGTTTTAACAACCTTCTTATCTCCACTAGCATTCATTTCTTCAATTTTCTTTAAAAGTCCTTCATGTACAAAAGGCCCCTTTTTTGTTGATCTACTCACTATAATTTGCCTCCCTTCATAATCTATAGGCTGACAAGCCATGAAGAGAAATTTAGATTCTCTTCATACTACTTATCGTTTCTTCTCTTTATTATGAATCTGTCAGAATACTTCTTATTCTTTCTTGTCTTGTATCCAAGTGCTGGTTTACCCCATGGAGTAACTGGACTTGGTCTACCGATTGGTGATCTACCTTCACCACCACCGTGAGGGTGATCATTAGGGTTCATTACAGAACCTCTAACTGTAGGTCTCCATCCCATGTGTCTCTTTCTACCTGCTTTACCGATATTGATTATATCGTTAGTAGTATTTGATACAGTTCCGATTGTAGCTCTACATTCGATTCTTACATATCTCATTTCGCCTGAAGGTAATCTTAATGTTGCATAGTTTCCTTCTTTAGCCATTAATTGTGCTGTAGTACCAGCTGATCTTACCATTTGAGCACCCTTACCAACTTGTAACTCAACGTTGTGAACGAAAGTACCTACTGGTATGTTCTTTAATGGAAGAGCATTACCTGCTTTAATATCAGCGTCTGGTCCTGAAACTATAACATCTCCAACTTTTAATCCAACTGGAGCAATTATATATCTCTTTTCACCATCAGCATATACAACTAATGCAATGTATGCTGTTCTGTTTGGATCGTATTCTATTGTTGCAACCTTTGCAGGAACACCATCCTTATTTCTCTTGAAATCTATTATTCTATATTTTCTCTTAGCTCCACCACCGTGGTGTCTAACAGTTATTTTACCTTGAGCATTTCTACCACCAGTTTTGTTTAAAGAAACAAGAAGTGATTTTTCAGGTGTACTTGTTGTAATTTCTTCAAAAGTAGCCATTGTCATTTCTCTTCTTGATGGGGTAGTTGGTCTAAACTTTTTAACTGCCATGTAAATTCCCTCCTTACTTTAAGCTTCTCTGGTACTTATGTACCAATAATACGCTTTATTTGCGTTATTGCATTCCTTCAAAGAATTCTATATTCTTGCTGTCTGCTGTTAAAGTGATAACAGCCTTCTTGAAGTCTGCTCTCTTTCCTACATGTACGCCCATTCTCTTTGTTTTTCCCATAGTTCTTATTGTTTGAACTTTTTCAACCTTAACGCCGAAGATTTCTTCTACAGCTTTCTTGATTTGAACCTTGTTTGCATTAATTTGAACTATGAAAGTGTACTTTTTGTCTGCCATAGCAGTCATACTCTTTTCAGTGATAACAGGCTTTCTTATTATATCATAGCTTGTCATTATGCGTACACCTCCTCGATTTTTGATACAGCATCCTTAGTTATGATTAATTTCTCAAACTTTAATAAATCATAAACATTGATGTTGTTAACTGGCATGATTTGTACATCAGCAATATTTCTAGCTGATTTGTAAAGTACTTCATTTGATTCTCCAGTTACTATTAAAGTTTTCTTTGCATCAAATGCTTTTAAAACTTCAACCATTTTCTTAGTCTTTGGAGCTTCGAATGCTAATGTTTCTAACACTACCATTTGTCCGTCTTGAACCTTGCTAGTTAATGCAGATTTCATAGCTACTCTTCTCATGCTCTTTGGTACTGACATTCTATAGTCTCTTGGTTTTGGTGCGAATACTATACCACCTTTGATCCATTGTGGAGCTCTAATAGAACCTTGTCTTGCTCTACCAGTTCCCTTTTGTCTCCAAGGCTTGATTCCGCCTCCTCTAACCTCAGCTCTTGTCTTAGCTGATTGAGTTCCTTGTCTCTTGTTTGCTAATAAAGCAACAACAACTTGATGCATAGCATCAGTGTTAACTTCAACTCCGAACACATTATCATTTAATTGGATATCTCCAACTTGTTTTCCTTCTTGATTAAATAATCCTACTGTAGGCATCCTGTTTCCTCCTTTCTACAGAAATTAAGCTTTAACTGCGTTTCTTATTACTACTGTACCTTTGTTAGGTCCTGGGATACCACCCTTGATTAGTATTAAGTTCTTTTCAGCTATAACCTTAACTACTTCTAAGTTTAATACTGTTGTGTTAACAGCTCCCATATGTCCTGGCATATTCTTGTTCTTGAAAGTTCTTGATGGATCTGATGAAGCACCCATTGAACCTACTGCTCTGTGGAACTTAGAACCGTGACTCATTGGTCCTCTGTTAGCATTCCATCTCTTGATAACACCTTGGAATCCCTTACCTTTAGAAACTCCAGATACATCAATTTTATCTCCAGCTTCAAATAAATCAGCCTTTATTTCTTGACCAACTTCATAAGCTGAACAATCTTCTAATCTGAACTCTTTTAATTTTCTCTTTAATGAAACTCCTGCTTTAGCATAGTGTCCCTTCTTTGGCTTGTTAACTAACTTTTCTCTAACATCTCCAAAACCTACTTGTATTGCTTCATAACCATCTTTTTCGATAGTTTTCTTTTGAACAACAACACATGGGCCAGCTTCTACTACTGTTACAGGAACTACTTTTCCGTTTGCATCGAAAATTTGAGTCATTCCTATTTTCTTTCCTAATATAGCTTTTTTCATGTATTTACACCTCCTAAACGTATTAGCGGATTGTTTAACAATCATAACCGTTCAAACTGTTTATTTAATAAGTATTAACTATAGCTTTATTTCGATATCCACACCTGCTGGTAAGTTTAATCTCATTAATTCATCAACAGTCTTTGGTGATGGATTAACTATATCGATTAATCTCTTGTGTGTTCTGATTTCGAATTGCTCTCTTGAATCTTTGTATTTGTGAACAGCTCTTAATATAGTAACAACATCTTTTTCAGTTGGTAGTGGTACTGGACCTGCAACCTTAGCTCCTGTTGATTTTGCTGTTTCAACAATTTTTTCAGCTGATTGATCTAATATATTGTGATCAAAAGCCTTTAATCTGATTCTTATTTTTTGTTTTGACATCTTGGTTTCCCTCCTTTTCATGTACGCTTTACTTCTAACGCACAACAGCGGATGTTCTATAAACTGTTCCACGTGTTTCATACTTAATCACATGGCTTTACAAAACCCCTGTCGTTGGATTCTAGATCCTAACATACTCATCAAGAATTAACCCGGAAGTCCGGCAACCTCCTGACTCATCGCTGTTTGCTATACAACTTCTTTATTATACTATGTTTACATAGCCTTTTCAAGAGTTTTTTGGCCTTTTTTGATAAATTTTAAAGTATATTTAAGTGCTATCTTTAAAATATGATCTCTTTCGTAAATATATTTTATATTTGTTTTTACATTTTATCAACACATTTTTTCTTGTAATTTTTGGCGAACATTTTTCCTTATTATAATTCTTAACTAATTACAATATATTAATCATTTACAAGGAAATTTAAGTATATTCCTTGCTAATTGTTACTATATTAGTTTTCGTTATATTAATTTATTAAATATTAATTTATTAAATATTAAAGATATCAACTATAACTAGATACTTCATTTATTACTTCATATTGAGTATTTTTTTATTATATTTTTCTTTACATAATAAAAAGAGAGCAAGGGCGTCCCCTTGCTCTCTGAATGTGATCACAGTTTTATTTTAATTTATATTATCTTATAGAAATTATTACTCGATTATGCTAGTAACAACTCCTGAACCTACAGTTCTTCCACCTTCTCTGATAGCGAATCTTAATCCTTCATCCATTGCTACTTGAGTGATTAATTCAACGTTCATGTCAATGTGGTCTC
>NZ_JANKAF010000014.1:0-92731 GCF_024622765.1 Clostridium mucosae
TGGTGCTAATATTAAAACTGTGCAAAAAAGATTAGGACATTCTAGATTATCAACAACTATGGATACTTATACCCATGTAACAACTAAAATGAAAACAGAAGCTGTTAATATTTTAGAAAACTTAATTGCCGACAACTAACTTTTTACGTTGGCAAATAGTCGGCAATCAGTATTTATTATTATATAAAAATTAGATAAATACAGTGTTTATCTAATCATCTTAACAACACATTCAACATGTGAAGTATGTGGAAACATATCAACTGGTTGAACAATCTTCGTTCTATATCCTTTTTCTTCTAATATCTTTAAATCTCTAGCTAATGTACTTGGATCACAAGAAACATAAACTATTCTTCTTGGTTTTGCTTTCTCTATAGAATCTAAAAGCTTTATATCACACCCTTTTCTCGGAGGGTCAACAACTATCACTTCTGGCACTATGCCTTTTTCTATTAATTCAGGTATTATTTCTTCTGATTTTCCTACAAAGAATTCTGCATTATCTATATTATTAATTCTAGAGTTTTCTCTTGCATTAATAATAGCTGGTTCAATAATTTCAACTCCATAAACTTTTTTTGCTTTCTGTGAAAGGAAAAGTGTAATTGTTCCTGTTCCACAATAAGCATCAAAAACAGTTTCTTCTCCTGTCAATCCAGCATATTCTAAGGCCTTTGAATATAATTTTTCTGTTTGTACAGGATTCACTTGGAAGAATGAAAGTGGTGAAATATTGAACTTAAAGCTTTCTATATAATCAGTTATAGTATCTTCTCCCCATAAAGTTATACATTCTTGACCTAAAATAACATTTGTATTTTCACTATTTACATTTAAAATTATACTTTTTATACCATCTATATTATTTTTAACTTCATTTATAAATTCATTTATATGAGGAATATTCTTTTTAGTTGATACTAAAACTACCATAATTTCCTTAGTAGTAAATCCCTTACGTATCATTATATGTCTTATTAATCCATTTTTATTAAAAACTCCATCAATACTAGCAGCTGATATATTATATTTTATCATCCATTCTCTCGTAAGTTTAGCAACTTTATCAGCAACCTTATCTTGGATTAAACAAGTTTCTAAGTTAATTATATTATGACTTCTTGGTGCATAGAATCCAACACTTAGTTCTCCATTTACAATACCTACAGGTAATTGAACCTTATTTCTGTATCTTTCTGGATTTTCCGTGCCTATAGGATATTCTACTAATGAGCTATCTAATCCACCTATCTTTGTCATACAATCTTTTACTCTTTCAAATTTATAGTCTAACTGTTTTTTATAACTCATATGTTGAACTGTACATCCACCACATCTTTTATACACTTTACACTTTGGTTCAACTCTTTGCTCAGATTTTTCAATAACCTCTATTAATTTCCCATATGCATAATTTTTCTTAACCTTAACTATTAATGTCTTGACCTTTTCTCCTAAAATAGCACCTTCTATAAATATAGGATATCCATCTACTTTAGCTATTCCTTCACCCTCATATCCTACACCCACTATATCTAATATATATTCATTATTTTTTTCAATCAAAATAATCACCTCTTAAAATCTTATACATAAAATTTTAACTATCCCTAAAGTTTCATCTTATAATAGCATAAAAATATGTAAAACACAAAAAACATATAATTTAATGACAAAGCAATTCATAATAAACTATATGTATAATATTAAGTAAATGATATAATTATTTTAATCAAAAAAAATGGCATCACAAGATGCCTAAGTCAGAATTAGTTGCCATTTAATTCCATTTAATAGTATTACATTATTCATATCATAATATACATTATAACTTAAATATTATCAATATAATTATTAACATTTTGTTAATTATCTAATTTACTACAATATTTATACAAAATTTTATCTAATTTATCACTATTTTAACACTTTCATCGTATTAATTGATATTCATTCTCATGTATCTCAAATCTTTTATTTATAAGCAAAAAAATAGAAGCCAAAAGGCTTCTATTTTACTATTCTACTACGCTTATTTTTAATAAGTTAGTAGCTCCTATCTTATCTACAGGAACTCCAGCAGCAATTACAACTGTATCACCTGTCTTAACAAATCCATTAGTTTGTGCAACTTTAACTGATTCTTCCATCATATGATCTGTTGATTCCATTTGTCCTGAAACAACTGGATAAACTCCGAAACATAATGCTAATTTCTTAGCTACTTTTTCATCTGGAGTTACAGCAACTATTGGGCAATCTGGTCTACATTGAGATAATCTTCCTGCAGTTGCTCCACTTTGAGTTGATGTTATTATAGCTGAAGCTTTTAATTCATATGCAGCATTTGCAGCAGCTCTTGATATAACACCTGCTATAGCTGGTATGTGCTTTTTAGCTCTTGAAGTAGCTATCTCATAGTTTAATTGTCTTTCTGCTTCTACTGCTATTTTAGCCATAGTTTGAACAGCTTCTACTGGCCAATCTCCATTTGCTGATTCTCCTGATAACATTATAGCATCTGTTCCATCATATATAGCATTAGCAACGTCAGATACTTCTGCTCTTGTTGGTCTTGGATTTCTTATCATAGAATCTAACATTTGTGTAGCAGTTATAACTGGCTTACCTGCATTATTACATTTTTCTATTATCATCTTTTGAACTGCTGGTAATTTTTCCATAGGAATTTCTACTCCTAGATCACCTCTAGCAACCATTATTCCGTCAGAAGCTTCTAATATAGCATCTATATTGTCTACACCTTCTTGGTTTTCTATCTTTGAGAATATTTGAATATGTTCTCCACCATTTTCAACTAATATCTTTCTTATAGCTTCTACATCTGATGCTTTTCTTATGAATGATGCAGCAACTAAGTTAACTCCAATTTCACAACCAAATTTTAAATCAGCTATATCTTTTTCAGTTAATGCTGGTAATTTGATTGAAACTCCTGGAACATTAACTCCCTTATGAGTTCCTACGAAACCTGTATTCATAACCTTACAGTTAATCTTATTTCCTTCAATAGATTGAACTTCTAATCCAACTAAACCATCATCTATTAATATAATATTACCTGGTTTAACGTCATTTGCTAATCCTTCGTATGTAACTGTACATTGAGTTGTATCTCCAACTACATCTCCACCTGCGTATATTACAAAATCATAACCTGATTTTAATTCTACTTTCTTTGGTTCAAATTTTCCAGTTCTTATTTCTGGTCCTTTAGTATCTAACATTATTGCTATTTCTTTATTGTGTTTTTTAGCTAAATCCTTAACTAAGTTTATTCTTTCTGCATGTTCTGCATGATCTCCATGTGAGAAGTTGTGTCTTGATGCATTCATTCCTGCTTCAATTATTTTTGATAATATTTCTGGATTTTCACTAGCTGGACCAATAGTACAAATCATCTTAGTTTTTCTCATGTAATAACACTCCTTTAATTTACGTATATAGTTTATTTTATCTTAGTAAAATATTATTAATATATTTATATGTTGAGTAATAAATCAAAGATTAATTCTAAGATGAAATTTCATCTGCTATTTCAAATAACTTTTCGTCAAACTTTCTATCTAGTGCTAAGGCTTCATCTATATCTTGATCAATTATCTCATTGTTTTTTATTCCTATAACTCTTGATGTTTTACCTTCTAAAAGAACTTCTACTGCTCTAGAACCCATTCTTGATGCTAAAACTCTATCAGTTGCTGTTGGGCTTCCACCTCTTTGAATATGACCTAAAACTGTTGCTCTTGTTTCAATGCCTGTAACACCTTCAACATATTTAGCTAACTCTTGAGCTCCACCTACTCCTTCTGCTAGTAAAACTAAGTTATGAATCTTACCTTTTTGTTTACCTTCTAATATTACTTTGCAAAGTTCTTCTTTTGAGAATCCCTTTTCTGGAGTTATTATATATTCTGCTCCACCTGCTATACCAGCATATAAAGCTAAATCACCACAATCTCTTCCCATTACTTCTACTATTGACACTCTTTCATGAGAAGTTGATGTATCTCTAATTTTATCTATAGCATTTATTACTGTATTTAAAGCAGTATCAAATCCTATTGTGAAATCAGTATAAGTTAAATCATTATCTATTGTTCCTGGTAATCCTACAGTTTTTACACCTAACTTAGATAAAAGCTTAGCTCCTGTAAATGATCCATCTCCACCAATTACTACTAAAGCATCTACTCCATAGGCTTTTAATATTTTAGTAGCTTTAACTCTTACTTCTTCTTTTTTAAATTCAAGGCATCTAGCAGTTCTTAGGATAGTTCCTCCTCTATGGATAATATCTGATACTGATGATCTATCCATAGTAAATAATTCTCCATTAATTAAACCACTATATCCTCTTTGAACGCCCATTACTTCAATACCATGATGTAAAGCAGTTCTTACAACGGCTCTTATTGCTGCGTTCATTCCTGGAGCATCTCCACCACTAGTTAAAATAGCTATTTTTTTCATGCTGTTTCCTCCTTAACACCACCGGGACAAAGGTTGTCCCACTTTCTGTGGAATTATCCATTTTTTATTTACTATAATAATTTTTATTTATTGCACCGTATTAATTTAAATTTTTTTACTAATTTTTATCACCTTATTTATTTTACTTGCTACACAAAGTTTATGCAACTAAAATAAATACAATATTATGATTTTTATCGACTTTTTTATACCTTCTTACTTATATTATAACCTAATTAAATATAATTTATAGCTTAATTTATAATTTTTTATTAAATTATTAATTGTAAATTTTTTGTTTTTATATATAAATTATTAAAGTTTATATATAAAAATATATTTAATAATAAAGAGAAAAGATTTTACTCTTTTCTCTTTATTATTACTCTATTACTTTGACATTTTCTTCTCCAGCTACTTCTTTAAAATAATTAACTGCATCAGACTCCAAATCTATCCACATATCTTTTGGCATTCTATAATTTTTTCTATCATTAGCAGTAAAGATATATACGGTAGTATCACCTTTATATTCTAAAGGCATTGACCTTAATTCTTTCATTAAATTTCTTCCATCATCTAAATTATTTGATCTAATATATACCTTTGTAGCATTAATTTTCTCTAAAGGTTCTACTGTTTCGCATATAAGTTTTGGTAATTCATCTTCTTTTATGCTTATTCTTCCCTTTATTACTACTAGATTATCTTCTTTAATAGAATCCCTAACCTTGTCTAGAGTTTTAGGGAATACTATAACTTCTATGATACCTGTTAAATCTTCAAGCTTTAAAAATGCCATCATAGTATTACTTCTTGTTATTTTTTGATTTGATTCAGCAATTATACCTCCAAGTATAACTCTTTCTTCATCATGTATTATATCCTCTGGTAAATCAGTCTGATTAAAAGTTTCTTTTATTATCTCATAAGATTTATATACCTTATCTATATTAGTAGTAGTTTGAACTTTTAAGCTATCCGCATATTCATCTAAAGGATGTCCTGATAAATATAATCCTGTCATTTCCTTTTCCATAGCCAAAAGATTTTTCTTTACAAACTCTTTTATATTTGGATAATTTATTTCAGGCACTTCAATTTCTTCTTCCATTCCAAATAGACTAATTTGTCCATCTATATTTCTTTTTCTTTCACTAGATACACCATCCATTAGCTTTTCATATACAGCTAAAAGCTTTGATCTAAATATACCAAAACAATCAAGAGCTCCAGCCTTTATAAGACTTTCTATTGCCCTTTTATTTATAGATGATAAATCTATTTTATTTATAAAATCCATCAAAGACTCAAACTTCTCTTTAGTATTTCTAGATTCAACAATAGTTTCCACAACATTATATCCTACATTTTTTATTGCAGCCAAACCAAACCTAATTTTATCACCTTTAACTGTAAACTTAGAATAACTTTCATTTATATCAGGCGGTAATACTTGTATCCCTAAGCTTTCTGCAAAACTTATGTAATGTGCTACTTTTTCACTTGTTCCCATTACTGAATTAAGCATTGCTGCTATAGTTTCAACAGGATAGTATTTCATCAAATATGCAGTTTGATATCCTATAACAGCATATGCAGCTGCATGAGACTTATTAAATGCATAAGAAGCAAAATCCATCATTTGATCAAATATTTTGTTTGCAGATTCTTCTGATATACCATTTCTTTTACATCCAGGAACTTCTATATTCCCATTTTCATCTACAACTCCATATATAAAGTTTTTTCTTTCTTCCTCCATGACCTTATGCTTCTTTTTAGACATAGCTCTTCTTACAAGGTCACTTCTTCCCATGGAGTATCCAGCTAGCTTTCTAACTATCTCCATTACCTGCTCTTGATAAACCATTACTCCATAAGTAACATTTAAAATATCTTCTAGCTCTGGAACCTCATATTCAACTTTATCTGGGTTTTGTTTACATTCTACATACCTTGGAATTTCTCCCATAGGACCTGGTCTATATAATGATATTCCTGCTATTATATCCTCTAAGCAATCTGGTTTTAATTCCTTCATAAAGGAAGTCATCCCTGGAGATTCTAATTGGAATACACCTGCTGTTTTCCCTTCTCCAATCATTTTATATACAGATTTATCTTCAAAATTAATCTTATCTAGATTTATATCAATTCCTTGATTTTCTTTAATCATTTTAACAGCATCATTCATAACTGTTAATGTTCTTAGCCCAAGGAAATCCATCTTTAGCAATCCAAGTTCTTCTAAAGTAGTCATATCAAACTGAGCTACTATAGAGTCTTCATTTTTTTGAAGCGGTACGTATTCAACTAATGGTTTGGATGCTATAACTACACCAGCAGCATGAGTTGATGAGTGTCTAGGTAATCCTTCTAAATCCTTACTTACATCTATTAAAGCCTTTACTCTTTCCTCATTATTATATGCAGCTTTAAGTTCAGGATTTATTTCTAATGCCTTATCAATAGTAATGCCTAACATAGTAGGAATCATTTTTGCTATTCTATCTACTTCTGCATAGGAATAATTCATAGCCCTTCCTACATCCCTTATACATGCTCTAGGCGCCATTGTTCCAAAGGTTATTATTTGCGAAACGTTATTTACTCCATACTTATCAACAACATAATCAATAACCTCTTGTCTTCTTTCATAACAAAAATCTGAATCTATATCAGGCATGCTCACTCTTTCAGGATTTAAAAATCTTTCAAAAAGCAAACTATATTTTATTGGATCTATCTTTGTTATACCTAAAGTATAAGCAACTATTGAACCTGCTGCTGATCCACGCCCAGGTCCAGTTGGAATTCCATTTTCATTAGAAAATCTTATAAAATCCCAAGTTATTAAAAAGTAATCTACATATCCCATTTGCTTGATTACTGATAACTCATATTCTAATCTTTCAATATATCCACAAGCTTCTTCATTTGTTTTATAATAATCCACAAGTTCTTCCACACTTAGTGGTTTATTTAAAAACTCCTTAAATACCTCATATCTTTCTATTAGCCCAGAATAACATACACTTTTTAAGTATTCATATGGCTCTATACCATCTGGGACTGGAAATTTAGGTAATTTTGATACATGGAACTCATAATCAAAATTGCATTCCTCTGCAATTTTTGTTGTATTCTCTAAAGCTTCTGGTATATGAGAAAATATATCCCACATTTGTTCTGGAGATTTTAAGTAAAATTGATCTGACGGATATCTCCTTCTATTTGGATCATCAATAGTCTTTCCTGTCTGAATACACATAAGTACATCATGTGACTCAGAATCTCTTTGATTTATGTAATGAACATCATTAGTAGCAATTAAAGGAATTCCTGTTTCCTTCGATAACTTAATGTTTGCTTCTGTAACTTTTCTTTGTTCATCCATTCCATGATTTTGTATCTCTAGATAAAATCCATCTTTAAAAATATCTTTATACAAAAGAGCCACTTCTTTAGCTTTTTCATAATTATCCTTAAGATGCCATGACTGAACCTCTCCCCCTAAGCAAGCACTTAAAGCAATAAGTCCATTACTATGACTTCTTAAAAACTCATGGTCAACTCTTGGTTTATAATAAAATCCTCTTATAGATGCCTGAGATACTATTTCCATAAGATTCTTATATCCTTCTTCATTTTTAACCAATAATACTAGGTGATGGGTACTATTTTCCTTATCATTCATTTTAATATCCATAGACTTTGCAGCTACGTATATCTCACATCCAAGTATAGGTTTAATCCCTTGTTCTATAGCTTCTTTATAGAAAGACACGCAACCATACATAACACCATGATCAGTAATAGCTATACTTTCCATTCCTAACTCTTTAGCTCTACTTATTATTTTTTTTATTTTTCCTGAACCATCAAGCAAACTATATTCAGTATGGAGATGTAGATGGGTAAATTTTTTACTCAACTAAAACACCGTCCTTTCAATTGATAATTGATAATACATAATTCATAATTTAGGAAGAAGTCCTAATGAAATTTCCTTAATTAATATAGCCTAAATACAATAGATTATATCTTTAATCATGCATCATCAATCATCTATTATATATTGTTATAATCTAGCTAAGCTGGATTATCTCATCAATTATCCATTTTTAATTGTCAATTATTAATTATTTAATATGTTCCTGACCTAACTTCTTCAGCAATTTTTTCTATTTTTCTTAATCTATGATTGACGCCTGATTTTCCTACAGGAGGATCTAACATTTCACCAAGTTCCTTAAGGGACTCATCTGGATAGCTTAATCTAAGTTCTGCTATTTCCCTTAAGTTTTTAGGCAATCTCTGAAGCCCTATTTCTCTTTGAATTAGCTTTATGCTTTCTACCTGTCTTACTGCAGCGTTTACTGTTTTGCTTAAATTTGCTGTTTCACAGTTTACAAGCCTATTAACATTATTTCTCATTTCCTTCATTATTCTTATATTTTCTAACTCTAATAATGATGTATGTGCTCCTATTATTCCTAAAAGATTTGAAATCTGCTCCCCTTCTTTTAGATAAATAATATAACTATTTTTTCTTTGTATTACTTTTGAATTTAGTCCAAAAGTATTTATTAAAACCGATAAATCCTTAGCATAATCTTCACTATGAGTAACGAATTCTAAGTGATAAGTTTTTTCAGGGTTACTTATACTTCCCCCACCTATAAACGCTCCTCTTACATATGCTCTTTTTAAATCTTCTGTCTTAACCATATTTTCATCTATTCTGTAGTCTAAAGTTAATACTCCTTCTACCTCTGTTAGTATTCCAGTATCTCTTAAAAGATCTCTAACCCCCATAGATTCTTCTATAAGCACCATATATATATTATTTTTTTTTAATGAATTACTTTTCTTAACCATAAGTTTTGAATGTATATTAAAATGTTCTTTTAATAAACTAAATATATGTCTTGCAGATGCTGGATTTTCAGTGGTAATCCTAAACGCTAACCCTAAGCCACTAAAGGATATTGTTCCACTTACTTTCATTATTGCTGAAATCTCAGCTAACGCTTCTTCTTTGGTTAATTCAGAATGTCTGCAAATTTCTCCTTTTACCTTTGATGAAAATGACATATGGCCTATTTCTCCTTATTATCTATTCTTATCATGTAATTATATCATAAATAATAATAAAAATTTAGATGTAAATTATAGCTTTAAATATTAATTTAAATTGATATTTCTATAACTAAATTTTCTCCAACTATTCTACCGTTTATATCACCCTTATATTTTTTTACTATTTTTTTCACATTATATAAGCCATATCCTCTGCCCTTTCCTTTACTAGAAAATCCTTTTTTAAAAAAGTTATCTATCTCTTCATTTGATATGTTTAAGCCACAAATACTATTTATAACTTCTATTTTATTTTTTTCACTTTTATTAATCCGTATTGTAATTTCTTTTTTTAGTGAGTTTTTAGTAGCTTCAATAGCATTATTTAATAAATTACTTAATATTATTGTTATCTCCGAGTCATCTAAGCAACTTTCTTCTATATTAAAATCAATAAAATAGTTTAACTTTATTCCATGTTGTTCGCATTCAACTAATTTACTATATAAAATAGCTTTTAGTATCGTGCTTTCAATATCTATTACAGAAATTAATATATTCGTATTATCCAACCCACCTATATACTTTTTAGCTCTGTTCTTTAACTCTGGAATATCTTTTGACACTTGTATCATTGAATATAGTATATTTATGTGATTCTTATATTCATGTTCATTTGCTCTTATATTTTGTATTATGTCGTCCAATAATGGATTGTAAGCATTCTTAACCTCTATACTTTTATTCTTTAGTATAGTTTTATGTAATGACCTATAAAAACTTATATTTAAAAATATATTTATGAAGATAAGTAGATTTATTTCTATAACAATTAAACTTGAAAATTCTCCACTATCATAAATAATTTTATATATCATAAAAAACATAAATATATTTAAAAATATGTTTGATATTAAAAGGTTATCTTCAATATATTCTTCCAAATCTAAATTTTTCTTTTTTGTATATCTCCTAGAAAATATAATAATTAATAATATATTAATAGCAAAAAGAACTAACTGCACAAAAACTAATTCCTTTGTTTTTTTAGTAAATAAATATAATACAGTTACTAATGTAGTTTGTAATATAAAAGTTATAACAACACATATAACCATTTCTGTTATCACTAAGCTTTTATCTTTCCTATCAACCACCGCTATTGCAATGATTTCTGCTAATAGTAATATTATATAAACTAGTACTCCATTTATACTTTTTAAATTATAAAATAAGAGACTACAAACTACTACTATAAGAAAATATTTTAGCAAGTTATCCTTTTTACTTTTATTAAATACCGCATTATATAAGAGAGCCACCAACATCATTTCTATAAATATCATCAATACATCCATAAAATACATCCTCTATCCCCATAAATTTGCTTGGAATAAATTTAATTGTAACTTTAACCTCCCAATATATTTTTTCCCAGCTATACACTATATTCTAGCAAATTATTATATATTTTTCCATATTATGCATTAATATTACAATATATTGCTTTTAAAAATGAGTAGTCTCTTAAATCTATTTAATATAAAATTTAATCTCTTATTTTTATAAAGAGGGTCGCGTTTCGCGACCCCCTTTTAAACCATTGATTTTACTTACTTAAAATATCTTTTAAACTTAAATAGCAATTTATTTTATTACTTATTATATACGCAAAAAGGAAAGCTCGAATTAGAACTTCCCTTTGTATCAGCTAATATCAAAATTTATTTTGGTACAGTACCTTTATTAATTTTATTCATTTTATCTCTCTCTTTAATTCTTTGAGATACATACATATATTCTATTATTTTCTTTCTATCATATAGCAACTTCTTCTCCATTATTGTATCTACTAAAACTTCAGCTAAATACTCTGAATCATGCTTTACATAACCTTTTTCTATTTTGGCTAAAGAAGCCTCAACTACATCTACTCCTAGACTCTTTATTTCTTTCGAATCTAACTCTACTAATTGAGAATTATCTAATGAATATCTTTTCTTTATATCATCTGGAATATCTCCTCTATTAGCAATCACATAATCTACAATTCCTCTTCCACCGTACTTTTTTAATATCTTTATATGATCTGAAGCTTTAAATCCATGAGTTTCTCCCGGCTGAGTCATTATATTAGATATATATATCTTTATTGCATCACTTTTCCTTATACTTTCTGAAATATCCTTTACTAATAAATTTGGTATTATGCTTGTATATAGACTTCCCGGTCCCAATACTATTGCATCAGCTTCATATATTGCTTTTATAGCATCTTCCAATGGCTTTGCATCCTTTGGCTCTATCATCAGCTTTTTTATTCTTGAATTTTGCCTTAATACTTCATCAGGAATTTGCGATTCTCCCACTACTTTATTACCATTTTCAAGCTCTGCAATTAATTTCATATCTTCCAACGTAACTGGCAACACCTTTCCAGTTACAGCTAATACAGAACTCATTTTTTGGACAGCATCTTCAAAATTATCGCTTACCCCATCCATAGCAGCTAAAAATAAGTTACCAAAACTTTGATTTTTTAATCTTCCATCTGGAAACCTATATTGAAGTAATTCCTCCATTAGTGGCTCTGTATCTGCAAGCGCTAATATACAGTTTCTTATATCTCCAGGCGGTAGCATACCTAAATCTTCTCTTAAATCACCTGAACCTCCTCCATCATCAGCAACTGTTACTATAGCAGTTATATTTGATGTATAGTATTTTAGTCCCCTTAGCATAGTTGATAACCCTGTACCACCACCAACAACTACAATTTTAGGTCCTTTTACTAGTAATCTCTTTTCATATATAAGATTCTCCATCTTTCTACTATCTAATGATAAGTGAATGTATCCTTTATTTGTAAGCGCTATTATTGACTTCATACTTTCTATAACAGATATATATATAACAAATACTCCTGTTATATTTAAAAATATATAAAATATTTTATAATAAAAATCATATACTCTTCGTACTGCTAATTCTGTGAATCCAAATGCAATTAAAAGAATCCCAAATATTCCAAAGAAAAGCCATCTTTTAATTCTAACTCCTGGTTTCAACCAATCCTTTATACTCATAGCTTTTTAGCTCCTTGATGCACATCTTCTCTTATATCTCTATGTTCAACAGAAGCATTGTAATTTCTTTCTAATAGTTTCTTATATAAAGCATTAGCTATAGCTACAGATCTATGTCTTCCCCCTGTACAACCAACAGATATTATAAGCTGCCTCTTTCCTTCCTTTTTATAATTAGGTATTAAGAAGTCCAACATATCATCTGCTCTCTCTATAAAACCTTTAGTTTCTTCTTGCTCAAGAACATATTTTTTTACTGGTTCATCATTACCTGAATATGGTTTAAGATCTGGAATGTAAAATGGATTTGGTATAAACCTAACATCAAATACTAAATCAGAATCAACTGGTATTCCATATTTAAAACCAAAACTTAATACAGTTACAGAAAGTTGCTTTTCTGGCTGCTTTACATCTCCATAATTTTTATTCATTTCTTCCCTTAAATCTCTAATTGCATATTTTGATGTATCTATAATTATATCTGCTCTGTCTTTTACTTCTCTTAGTCTATTTCTTTCCTCATTAATCCCTGTAATAACTCTGCTTCCAGGTGCTAATGGATGACTTCTTCTCGTTTCTTTAAATCTTTTTACTAATACTTCATCTGTTGCATCTAAGAATAGTATTTCATATTTAAAATCTTGTTTTTTTAGATAATTTAAGCTTTCAAATAAATCATCAAAGAAAATTCCGCCTCTTATATCTATTACTAATGCAACTTTATTTATTTTTCCTTGGCTTTGAACACAGGCTTCCGCAAACTTTGGTATTAACTTTGGAGGAAGATTATCTACACAAAAGTATCCCATATCTTCAAGGCTTCTTGTTGCTTCTGTTTTACCTGCTCCTGATAGTCCTGTAACTATTATAAATCTCATGATAATGCCTCCTTTTATAATTCAAAAATTATATAGTTAAATTATAACATATCAAGTTTATTTATATAAGTTATAATAAATATTATACTTATACCTAACTATGTATCTATTATATATAGAAAACTAACTATATGAAAATTTAAATTACTTTTATTTTAAAATAGAAATAGAGAAAAGCTATCACTCTTCTCTACTGAAACTATTCTTTATCTCTTTCTTTTATAGCATCATATAGTAACTTGCAAAACTCTACATTTTGGTCTTTAGTCCCTATGCTCACTCTTATCCATCCAGGCATATCTAGTAAGTATCCTGGCCTTATTATATATCCATGTCTTAATAGATATTCATGTATTGGTTTATCATCACCATTTACATTAACCATTATGAAATTAGCCTGCGATTCTATACATTCTAATCCCATTTCATTAAATTTCTTTGTTAAATAATTTCTTTGCTCTTTATTAAAGATTTTAACAGTATTTATAAACTCTTCATCTTCTATAGCTACAACTGCTGCCCTTTGAGCAAATAAATTAACATCAAATGCATTTATAACCCTATTAATATAATCTACTATTTCCTCATTAGCAATTCCATATCCAAATCTTAACGAAGCTAATCCATAAGCCTTAGATAAAGTTCTTAATATTATCATATTAGGATATACCTTCAATAATTCTAATGAATCAGGATATTCTTCTGAATTAACATATTCATAGTAAGCCTCATCCATTATTATAATTACATTTTCTGGTATTTTATATAATACTTTATCTAAATCCTGTTTAGTGAACATACCTCCAGTTGGATTATTAGGGTTACATAACCATAATAACTTTGTTTTGTCTGTTATCGCATCCACCATAGCTTCTAAATCTAACCCATTATTTTTTAATGGAACCTTTATTGGTTTTGCACCCATAAGAATTGTATTGCTCTCATATCTAGGAAAAGTAATTTCCGCAATTATACTTTCATCATCTTTATCCAAAAATACTTCACATATTACATTTATTAAAGAATCTGATCCCGCCCCACAAAATATCATATCCTTATTTACTCCAAGCTTACAGCTTAAAGCTTGCTTAAAATCATAGGAAGATGAATCTGGATACATATTCATCTCATTTACTAATTCAGTCATCAGTTTTTTAACTTTATTCGAAGTTCCTAAAGGATTCTCATTAGATGCAAGCTTGACGACCCTATCTATTCCAAATTCTCTTTTCACTTCATCTATTGGCTTTCCTGCTACGTATTTTCCTAATCTTTTAACTTCATCTCTAACATTAAACTTCATTTTTTCGTCCAGTTTCTGGACTATCCCCCTTTATTATTTATTGTTGTAATTTTAATTTATTTAACAACTTAAAATAATTATATATACATAAGGTTAAATATTCCAGAACTAATTTTCAAAGAGATTTCCTAATGACCCGAGAACACTTCCTTGGTCAACTGATTTCCCCATATTTTGTGGCGCAGCTGAATATACTCTTGATGCTAATTTACTAAATGGCAAACTTTGAATCCATACATCTCCAGGACCAGTTAATGTTGCAAAAAATAATCCTTCTCCTCCAAATACAGCATTTTTGAAACCACCTACAAATTGTATATCATAATTTACATTTTGAGTCATAGCAACTAAACAACCTGTATCTATTTTTATAGTTTCTCCTGGCATTAGTGTTTTCTTTACAATAGTTCCACCTGCATGTATAAAAGCTAAGCCGTCCCCTTCTAGCTTTTGTAATATAAACCCTTCTCCACCAAAGAATCCTGTTCCTAGCTTCTTAGTAAATGCTATTCCTACGCTAATCCCTTTTGCACAACATAGGAATGAGTCTTTTTGACAAATTAATCTACCACCAAATTTTCTTAAATCCATTGCCATTATTTTTCCTGGATAAGGTGCTGCAAAGGCTACCTTTTGTTTTAAAACTCCCGAATTTGTAAATGATGTCATAAATAAACTTTCACCAGTCATTACTCTTTTGGCTGCTCCTCCAATTTTCCCCAAGAAGCCTCCTTGAGATTTTTGACTTCCATCTCCAAAAATTGTTTCCATAGTAATACTATTATCCATCATCATCATTGCTCCCGCTTCCGCAACCACAGTTTCTCTTGGGTCTAGTTCTATTTCCACATACTGCATTTCATTCCCTAAAATTTCATAATCTACTTCATGAGCCATTATTATTTCCCTCTCTTTATTAAATTTTATAATATTTTATTAATCATAATATTTTATTAGACTTATATTGGCACTATTTATTTTTAATTATCACTATGAAACCTTACCATATCTATCATTACTAATAACCCTATAAAAAATATATTGTAGCTTTCATCTAATACTTCTAAAGAATATCTGTCTCTTCCTAAAGTTAGCTCTTTATCAATTTTTCCTATATCTACGCCATTCTTTTTTATTGTATAGTGCCTTCCTAACATGCTATTTGACTCCATACTCATTGTACCTACAGTTCCTGTAATATTGTATTCTGGCACCATAAATTCTTTTTTTATAGTTGCTATTTCTCTCATATTTTCATCATAAGCAATATACTTATGAGCTCCTAACCTTATTTGTTGCCTCATATATAGAACTTTTCTTTTATTAGAATCATATATGCTAATATTTTTCCCTATATCAAATTTATCTGCCTCTGCAATAAATACTATATTGTCATATTCATCTAAAATATCAAATTTAGCTCCTATTGAAAATAGCCTCTCCTTAATATAAAACCTTCTCATAAATCACGCACCCCTTAAAATATAATATATTTTTATTTAACTTTAAATATAGTATATTATACCATATTTCAATTGTCAATAACCTCTTACTTATTTTTAAATAATCTCACATTAAATAGATGCTTATTAAAATAAAAAGGCTCAAGAATCCTCTTGAACCTTTTAATCGTATTATATTTATCTTTTATCTTCGCCTATTATTCTAACTTCCGGATGCAACTCTACATTAAATTGCCTTTTTACTTCACTTTGTATATATGCTATTAAATCTAATATATCTTTAGCCGTAGCGCCATTCTTATTTATTACAAATCCTGAATGCTTTTCAGAAACCGCTGCTCCGCCTATACTATACCCTTTTAGTCCAGCATCTTGTATTAACTTTCCTGCAAAATATCCTTCAGGTCTTTTAAATGTACTTCCAGCAGAAGGATACTCCAATGGTTGTTTTGATTCTCTCTTACAAGTTAAATCATCAACTACCTCTTTAATTTCCTTCTCATCACCATTTTGCAATTTGAACCTTGCGGATAAAACAATATAATTTTTTTTCATTACTACAGAAGATCTATATCCTAATTCAAGTTCATCTTTTGATAAAGTTAATATTTTACCTTCATTATTAATGACTTCTGCGCTCTCTATTACATTTGATATCTCACCATTATATGCACCGGCATTCATAAATACAGCCCCACCTACAGTTCCAGGAATTCCACAAGCAAATTCAAATCCAGTTAAAGAACTTTTCAAAGCAGCATTAGAAACATCTTTTAACATAGCTCCACACTCGGCTTCAACTATATCTCCATTAACTTTTATGTTTTTCACTTCATTTAACTTTATAACAACGCCCTCTATTCCACCGTCTTTTACTAATAAGTTAGATCCATTTCCAACTACGTAGAAAGGTATGTTTTTTTCTTTACAAATCTCTATTGTTCTTATAACTTCTTCCTTCTTTTCTGGAATTAAAAGGATATCCGCTGGTCCGCCTACTCTAAAGTGAACGTAATTTTTCATTTCTGCATCAAGAATAATATTTTCGCTTTTGTAAAATTCTTTAAATAAGTCTTCAAACACTTTATATTTATTCATACCTAACTCCTTATAAAATACACGTAGTAATATCTTTTCATAGTATAAATTAAAATTCTTGAATAAACAACCCATTAAATGCATATTTATATATAATACTTAAATTGTAACCATTTTGTCACTATTTTTCCTTAGTTGTAAAGTAATCAATTATACTCTGAGCTGCTTTTTTATCTATACTTGGCGTTTCTAATAATTCATCTAAAGTTGCATTTTTAATATTTTCAACACTTCCAAACTTCATAAGTAGGTTTCGTCTTCTTTTTTCACCTACATTGGGGATATCTTCAAGTATGGAATGTAACGTTCTCTTATCTCTTAATGTTCTATGATAAGTAATAGCAAATCTATGCACTTCATCTTGTATTCTTCTAATCATTTGCATTAAGTTTGAGCTTCTATTTATTATAAGCTCTTTATTATTATATATAATCCCTCTTGTTTGGTGCTTATCGTCTTTAACCAACCCACAAACTGGAATATTTATATTCAACTTTTCTAAAACTTCTAAAGCAACATTTACTTGACCCTTTCCACCATCCATCATTATAAGATCTGGGAAACTCGAAAACTTACCACTTGAAAAATTTAAGTTTCTCTCTTGAATCTTTTTTATTTCTTCTAATCCATGAGAAAATCTTCTTTCTAATATTTCTCTCATACTATCATAATCATTAGCTCCCTTTACAGATTTAATCCTAAATCTTCTATAATCACTGTTCTTAGATTTTCCTTCTTCAAATACAACCATTGTTCCAACTGAATCTACACCCTGTATATTTGAAATATCATATGCCTCTATTCTGAAAGGAGCTTCATCTAGATCTAATAAATATTGTAATTCTTCTAAAGATATTCTATTTATTTCTTTTTCTTGAAGGAATTTATCTTTAAATTGCTCTAAAGTTATTTTAGCATTATTCCTAACCATCTCTAGCATATCTTTCTTTTGACCCTTTTGGGGTATTTTAACCCAAGCCTTAGCACCTCTTTTTATAGTTAAGAAGTCCTCTATTAACTCTGAGTCATCTATATCTGGTAAATAAATTGTTTTAGGGATCTTAGCTGTCCCACCATAAAAGGATGTTATAAAATCCTCTAACACTTCTCCAATTTTATCATCTGCTGTATTTTCAAAAATAAAATGTTCACGTCCAGTAACCTTCCCATCCCTAGAAAAGAACACTTGGATACAGCTATCCTTCTCATCTTGATATATATTTATAAAATCTTCATCGCCTTCCATAGTTTTAAATATCTTTTGTTTTTCTACTATTGCTTCAATAGCAAGAATTTTATCTCTATACTTAGCTGCTTTTTCAAACTCAAGATTCATCGATGCATCTTCCATATCACTTTTTAAAGCCTTTATTATTGTTTTATCCTTACCATTAAGTATATCCATGATATCATTAATCATTTCTCCATATTGTTCTTTTGTTACATATCCAGCACATGGTGCAACACATTTTTTTATATGGTAATTTAAACACGGCCTAACTTTTTCCCCACCTTCATTTATTAATAATTTACAGGTTCTTATCGGGAAAATTTTATTAATCAAAGTAATTGTTTCATAAACAGCAGTTCCATTTGTATATGGCCCAAAATATTTTGCTCCATCTTTTGCATATTTTCTCGTTACAAATACTCTTGGATAATCATCATTTGTAGTTATTTTGATGAAGGGATAAAACTTATCATCTTTTAATGCTATATTATATCTCGGACTATGTTTTTTAATTAAATTACACTCTAAAATCAAGGCTTCCATTTCGGAATCAGTTACTATGTATTCAAACTCAGAAATATTTTTAACCATAACTCTAACTTTTTCTGAGTGATTTTTTGAGTTTTGAAAATAACTTCTCACTCTATTTTTTAAAATTTTTGCCTTACCAACATAAATAATTTCACCAAGAGAATTTTTCATTATATAAACTCCTGGTTTTTCTGGTAAATTCTTAAGATGATAATCAAAATCAAACATCAAACTCCTCCCTTCAATTGCATTTCTTGTAATATAAATTTTATCACTATATAAGAAAGTAAACAAAGGAAATTTCTTTACAATTAATACTCTGATAGTCAATAATCAATAATTAAGGAATAATATCCTATATAAGTTTATCCCTTAATTATTCATTACATATTATTAACTACTCGTTATTAAAAAGGTGAATTAAAATCCTCAAATTTAGGCCAAAGTTTATCTTCACTTTCAACCTCAACTTCATCGTCAAAATCCCAAGGAATATTCAAAGAACTCCAATGTATTCCCCCCCGCAACTCTTTTACGAATTGTTTTGTTACTTTATAATAAATTAAAGTATCCTTTTCACCTTTTACATAATATCCATGCGCACATCCGCTTGGAACGTATATCAGATTCTTATTATCTTCGTTTAACTCAACCATAGTGTACTTTCCATAAGTTTTAGATTCTTTTCTTAAATCAACTACTACATCTTGTATTTCTCCTATTATACAAGTTATAAGTTTATCATGTTCTTCTGGAGGTAACTGAAAATGCATTCCTCTTACAACTCCAGGCTTTACTATTGCATAATATTCTTCCTTAAATTCTGTGCTTAATCCATATATATTAAATTGAGTATCATTAAAAACTTTAATTAAATCACAAGTGCTTTCCATAGAAACAGTTGGTGTTATTAAGTAACATCCTTCAACATCTAATTGTTTAACTCTAAACATAGTCTAAAATCTCCTTTTTACCTCTGAAGTTATTTAGCTTTCTAGAAAGAAAGTATAAGAATTAAGTCCTTATTTTAATATATGAGGTAAAAGTTAAATAGTGAGAAAATAAAAGTAAAAACTAAAATTTTGTAGAAAAAAAAGGGCAAGAAATAAATTCTCGACCTTTTACTTTATTATTCCCCAATAACAGCTGCCCTTACAACTTGTGAAGCTATATTAGCTGCTGAACCTGCACCATTCTCACCTTTTTCTACTATTACCGCAACTGCAATTTTAGGATCATCTAATGGAGCTGCTGATATGAACCATCCATGAGGTACTCCTTCTGAGCCATCATCTAACATATAATCTGCTGTACCTGTTTTACCTCCAGCATTAGTTCCTTCAAAAGCTGGCCATCTATATATATTATTAGAAACTAGATACCCCATATAATCCTTTATTGTACTTGCTATTTCCTTTGAAATAACATCACTTTTTAGAGTTTTACTTGGCATTTCCTTAATTGTATTTCCATCCTTATCTACTATCTTGTTTACTAACTTAGGCTCCATAAGCACTCCATCATTTGCAACTGTTGCGGCTACTATTGCCATTTGCATTGGGCTTGATAATACACTTGCCTGACCTATCCCACTTTGTGCTATGTTTCCTAATTCATAATCTTGCAAAGAAGGGAATATACTTTCAGAAATAGACATTCCTATACCTGGCACTCTAGAATTAAATCCAAATCTTTCTGCTACTTCCTTCAACTTTTCATTTCCCATTTCCATTGCTAGTGTTCCAAAAACTACATTACTTGAAACTCTATATGCCATCTGTAGATCTAAATTACCATGAGCTTGCTTCATATAATTATTAAGTTCTGTACCATCATTAAAAGTTATTTTTCCTGTATCATTAAATTTTCTTCCAGTTATACTTGGATCATTTTCTAGAGCTGCAGCTAATGTTACTGTTTTAAATACAGATCCTGGAGGATATAGTCCATTTATTGTTCTATTTAATAACTTGCTTTCTATATCTACACCAGTATTCGCATCTTCTATAGCTTGCTCCAAATTAGTCGGATCATATGTAGGTTTTGACACCATAGCTAATACTTCACCAGTTTTTGGATTTAATGCAACTACAGCTCCTTTTAAATCTCCCATTGCATCATAAGCTACTTTTTGAAGATTATAGTCTAATGTAGTTACTATACCATTTCCTACTTTCTCTTCATTTCTATTTTCAAATGCTTTCTTTAAATCATAATCTTTTAGTAGATTTCTAATTCCATTTGAAAAACTACTGTACTTTGATAACTCGTCGTCATATTCTTCCTCTAGACCAGTAATTCCAAATCTTTCATCTATATATCCTAATGCATGAACATATAAATCTCCATATACATATTCTCTGCTCTGATTAAACTTATCTAATCTGATACTATTAGTTAGTGGATTTCCATCTTTATCATATATAGTTCCTCTTAAAATTTCATTTCTTCTCGCCCAAAGTCTTTTATTTCCTGAATCATTTGCTATATCAGGCCCCTTAAACACTTGAAAATAGGCTATATATGATATTAATGCTATAAAGCAAAAAAGAAATATCACCATAATGTTTCTTATACTTTTTGCTAAATCGTTCATAAAGCCCTCCTTATTTTGTAAAACCTATTAATATCATTATAACTATAAAATTATATATTTAAACTGTAAAATCAAAAATATACATCATATTAAGTAATAGGTAAAGGAGTATTGTAAATATTGCAATACTCCTTTTATATTATACATCAAAAGTTTTAATTATACCTTAAATTCTCCAATACTTTCTTCCATCTTTTTTGCTAATTCTTTTAGCTTTGTAGCCATATTTGATATTTTTTCTGTTGAGCCAAATTGCTCTTCTGTTATTGCTGTAATTTCTTCTGTTGTAGCTGCAATTTCTTCCATTGAAGCTGCGCTACTCTCCACTATATATAATATCTCCTCTTTTTTAGATGTTACGATACTATTAGAATTTATTATAGACTCTATAGCACTCCTCATAACCATAATCTCATCACTTATAACTTTTAATGAATCAACAGTATTTTTCACACTATTACTTTCTTTTATAGAAACATTTCTCGTCTGCTCCAATATTTCAACCGTTCTATTTATCTTTTTATGAATATCTGATGTTGTAATTTTTATTATCTCAGTTGCCCCTTTAGAGTTTTCTGCTAAATTGTTAATTTCCTTTGCAACTACAGCAAAACCTTTTCCAAACTCTCCTGCATGTACAGCTTCTATAGATGCATTGATAGATATTAAATTAATACTGTTTGCTATGTCATCTATTATATTTACAAAATCATTTATTTTACTCATACTTACTGATATATCTAATATGTCTTTAGATAAATCCCCTATAGACTTTTGAAGTTCTGAATTGTCTACTAATAACTCTTGCATTCCTTCATTATTACTTTTCGCATTTGTACTTAATACTGAATATAAATTATTCAACACATCAATAGTTTTAGACACTTCTTTTATAGAATCTCCTAAAGCACTGATATTATTGGATATGTTAGTCATACTATTGGCCTGTTGTTGTGTTACTACCAAAATATTTTCAATAGATGTAGCAACTTGCTTAGAAGCTTCATACATTTCATTAGATGATTCATCTATCTTTGTAGTGTTCTTAGTTAAAACTTCTGATAAAGAAATATTATCCTTCATTACTTTTGTAAGAATATCAAAAGAATTATTTAATTCCTTTATAGCATCACCAATTTCATCATCTAAATCTATCTTTGATCTTTGAGTAAAATCTTTTTTCCCCATTGACTTACTCATATTATTTATATCAATTATAGCATTCAAATATTTTTTTATTATAATAGAAGCAATACCTATTATAATAGCAGAAAATACTATAGTTAGTATTAACGTAGATACTATATTTATAATAATGCTTTTCATTAAAATACCCTTATCATATGCACTTGTTAACTTAAAATCATTTGTGAATTTATGATAAGTAAATATTTTTTCATTATTACCTATAGCAACTTCATTTACTTCTTTATCTTGATCAATTATTTTACTAAGCTCATCATTAATTTTTGTGCCTATTTTTTCTTTATTATTACTTGCAATTATTGTTCCAAAACTATCGGTTAAATCGACTTCTATCCCTTCTATATTTATTACATCAATTTGATCTTGAAAAATTGATGTTGAAATCTGAAGAAAATAATCTTTATTATTTATATTAACTTTAATAGTAATAAAACCTTTATCACCTGATATTATAGAGTTAGACCAAGATACTCCCCTTGACCCACCTTCAACAAAGGTTAATCCATCTATGTACGCTCTACTTAAGCCTCCTGAATATGTTATAAATTCATTCTTTTCATTTTTGACAGCTATAGAGGTTACAGCTGAATTATTTTTCATAAATGAATCTATAAAACTACTTGCTCTATCCTTATCTTTTATCCCATTTTCTAAAGAATATATTAAATCCTCGAAATCAACAATTGTTTTACTAGTTAAACTTTTCCCAAATCCCTTTGTTTGATCTAAAACCTCATTAACCCTACCTGTTTCATTTTTATAGGATATTACTGATGAATATATAGCCAATGAAAGACTAGATATTAAAGTAATTGTAATAAGAAATAGTAATATTTTTTGAGTTATGGTTAATCTTTTTTTATTACCAGCCATCAACTTTCTACTACTTTTAACTTTAATCTTCTTTTTAGCTTTCCTTTCATCTGTAATTTTTTTATTTTTTTTAGACAAAATACTCCCCCCATAAATCCATAAATACTTCTTTCTTGAAATTATAATAGCTAATTATACAACAAAAAAAGTAATGATTCTCATCATTACCTTTTATTATACTATACTACATTTTATTCCAATTTTATATATTTTTCTATATTTTAATATCTAAATTGCAATATCAAATTGAACTATTTTTGTTAAATTGAATAAATAGCATCTAGATATTGATCAAAGAGAGCTTCTGCTGTCTTATAATTTAACTTTCTTCTAGGAAGAGTATTAATCCAATCTTCAATACGAGATATCTCATCAATAGTATATTGGAATATAGCTTTTCCTTTTGGTATAAATCTTCTTATTAGTCCATTACGCCTCTCATTGCACCCTTTTTCAAAAGATGAATAAGGGTGCGTAAAATATACCTTAGTAGAACAATCATTTTCTATATTACTAAGGTTTGAAATTTCAGATCCATTATCTGAAGTTATTGTTTTAAATACTTCACTAAATTTACTACCAAATTCATCTCTTATACTTTCTAATACTTTGTCCACCGCATCAGCTATTTTAGCAACTATCTTCCTGTGGATCGAATTTAGTGTCTTTCTCTCTACTAGAGTTAAAAGAACATTGTCTTTTTTGTCTTTTAGTCCTTCGACACTATCTCCCAATGCCCAAATTCTTCCCTTGTCTCTATTGACTTATCTCTTTCCTCAATACTTCTACCAAGCTTTCTTCTATTTACTCTAACAATGTTTTTACGTTTATTAATTCTTAACTTCATAGGTAAATTACTATTACTAATCTATATAAATCCTAGATCTATATAGTTATAAAGTGTTTTTGTACAGACCATTTCATCCTTATTAAAACGAGCAGAAGCTAAAGCTTCGCCGGTACAGGCATCTAATGACCAATTATCTTTTAATACTTTATTAGTTACATAATCTATAAATTTAGAGCATTTTAGAAGTTTATATTTACCCTTGCAATTTTCACGATTTTGATAATATACTCTTTCACCTACTTCTGCAAAGTATCTTGTAATCTCTATTCCATTTTTTATTTGCTTTACTGATCCACGCTTAATTTCATTAAGCACTGTATTTATTGTTCTGTTAATACTTTTAGAGATTTTATAAGCACTCCAACCTTCTTTTAATCTTATTTCGATAAAACACCTTTCTTGTAAACTTAAGTGTTTATTTTTCTTTGTATTTGTGATATTCTCTTTAGTGTCCATAGTGATTTCCTTTCGTGAATTGTTTCTGCAAATTCAATTTTAACACGAAAAATCACTATGGATTTTTTTTACTTCAATTTAATTTTACAACTAGTCTATATTAAATAGTTCCTAAATAAATAGGATTCCAGTTTCCTGAAATCCTATTTTCTATCTTAATTTATTTATTTCTTCTAGTTTTAAAGACATATCATTTATCAACCTTAATTTATAATTAAAATCATGACCACCCGTAAAACGGGTGGTTTGCACTACGCCTATAAGGCTTTGTTACTGGCTGTGCTACTCGCACACTGAACAGTTTGCCAACCGCATTATTTTCACAGGCTACCCATTAAATGGGTCTACTTCTTGCCTTTTTCTACTTGCTCACCCGTAAACGGGTCGATGTACTCTTTAAGGCTTAGTTGCTCATATGCTATATCTTCCTGTATCTGGTTTCTTATATACTCTTCAATAACTTTTTTATTGCGACCTACTGTATCAACATAATATCCTGTACACCAAAACTTTCTATTTCCATACTTATATTTTAAATTAGCATATTTATCAAAAATAAGTATGGAACTCTTTCCCTTTAAATATCCCATAATTTGAGATACACTCAATTTTGGTGGAATACTTACTAGCATATGAATATGATCTTTACACGCATTCGCTTCGATTATTTCTACACCTTTTTGCTCACATAACTTTCTTAAAATTTTCCCTATATCTGCTTTTATCTTTCCATAAATTATTTGTCTTCTATATTTGGGCGCAAATACTATATGATATTTACAATTCCATTTACTATGTGCTAAACTGTTATTGTTCAATTTGAACATACCTCCTTTGGTATTATAGCTTGGCTGGCAAACCCATACTATTATTTCCAAATGAGGTATTTTTTTATTCACTCATAGCTAGAAGCTTTTTGGAACCACAGGTCGAACCTGTGGTATTCTAAATACAAAAATAAAACAGATAGCAAAAACTATCTGTTTATATACTACTTGACATATTAAATACTACTATTTTCAAATTCTTTATTTATTTTAAAGCCTTTATTAAATCTATTTTCTAATTAAAAAAGATAGATTTAATTATCTTTAAAATATCACTAAATATTTCAAAATTATTTGAAATATTTTCCTTAGTTACAATTATATCAGCTGTAAAATCTGTAGCAACTTCACTTATCCCTTTCATATTTTCACTTATCTCGCTAATATTCTCTGCTATTATTGGCGCTTCATTGCATGTCCTATTTATATTATTTTTGTTAATATCTATTAATTCATAAATACTTTTCATTATTTTATTAAATTTAATTAAAACTATAATCCCAATTATCATTAAAGCTATTAACAATAAATAAATTATCCCTATAAACATCTCATTTAAACTTATATACATTTCTATACCTATTCTATCTCTTCACATATATTCTTTTCTTCAGTTCTATTATAAATATTATCTTCTATATCTAGTTCTTTATTTTTTTCTTTTAAATAATCTTTTATTTTATTTTTTGATTCACTAATATTTCTTTTAAAATTTTCTTTTCTTTCCACAGTACTATTTTTAAAATCATCAATTTTTTCTTTTATATCTTGCCTAGTTTCTTTTCCTGATTTAGGTGCTAATAATAGACCTGATAAAACACCAACTGCACCTCCTGCTATCGTTGATAACGCTGTTGCTTTTATAACTTTTTTTCTTTTCTTTCTCTTTTTCTTTTCAATTAAATCATACAAATTCATAATAATTCCTCCTAAGTATATTTTATATAATAATATCATAATATATCTACCTTATACAATATTTTAATTTATTATAATCATTATATATTCCATTAAATATTTTATTTTGTAATTTTTCTTAAAATACTATCAATTATATTATAATTCTCTTCCTTTTTCCTCTTCACAATCCAACAGAAATTAAATTTTTTTCAAGTTTTCTTTTAAAAATATATGACTTCCATATAAGCACAGGCAATTATTATAAAAAATGATTCAATAAAATCATCGCCTTTTTTCCTACAATAAAGTATTGTTCAACACAAATTTAAATAATATAATCTCTCTGTTGATTCACTAATTATTTATTAAACTTTTCACTAAGAAATAAAAGTTTACAATTTTAAGAATTTATACCCTATTAAATTACTAAAAAATAATGATTTAAAGTCTAAAATTAAACTTATATAAAAAAGATACTATTTCATAATGACTATTACGAAATAGTATCTTTATATGTTTTAGCACTTTTAACTTTTTAATATCTTTATAATTATTAGTTGCTATTAATTCAATAGTCTATAATATTCTATGAAAAATTTTAAAATAAAAACTTATAAATAGCTTAAATTATGTACTTTAGATTATTTATACAATCTAGCATAATATTTCCCTAATGATATTGTGAAAAATATAGAGTTCAAAAATAAATTAAAAAATCCATATCCAAATAAAATTCCTATTATTACTCTTTTAATATTATTACTTTCATATTTAGTTAATAATTGAAAAAAACCATCTATTAACATTGGTAAAATAAAAAATATATTAACTAGTATTTCAAGACTATAAATTTTATATAAAAAAATAGATAATATAATACCTAATAGTTCTCCAGTGCAACGTGCACAAATTGGAAACTTTCTATGTTTAAAATAAAAAGATCTATCAGCTCTACAATGACAACCAAAAATTATTGGAAGATATTTAATTATAAATTTCATGTTAAATTAATATTAATTTAATACGATAAAAATCCTATTATAAACATTAAAACATAAAATAAAATTCCAGCTCCAACTGAAATTAAAGCACCTATTCCAGCAGCTTTAGAAGATTTAGGCTTTGTCTCTTTCCAAAAAGCATATAATATAATTCCAACTATTGGAGCACAAAAGCCTAAAACTCCCCAACCAAATCCACCATTATCTTGAACTGAATTAGTTGATACTCCACAATGAATACAAACTACTGCCTTATCATCAATTTCTTTTCCACAATTTTTACAAAACATTACATTAATTCCCCCATTTCAATTAATAATTTCTGTAACATAATAAAAAATTGAAAATCAACCTTTTTAACGCTACATATTTTAACCTCAATAGAAATTTTAGGACTAAAAATATAACTTATTATAAATATTGTGAAAGAATTTAAATTTAAAAAATATCCTATAAATAAATTAATTTTTAGGCTATCTAAATATATAAAAATATTAAGGTACTACTCTTTTTTTATATATTTAGATAGTATCTCACAAAATACTCCAAATAAAGGAATACCTAGTATTATTCCTAAGATCCCAAATAAGCTTGAAAATACTATAACTGCTACTATAATATTTAATGATGATAATCCTATTGAACTCCCAACTACTATTGGATAAACTATATTTCCTTCAATTTGTTGCATAACTATTACTAATACAATAAACCATCCTATATTATTATAACCGCCAATAAACATTATTAATATTGAAATTAAAGCTCCTATGAAAGGCCCAAATATAGGTACTATAGCAGATACCCCTATGATTGAACTTATCAATAGCGTATAAGGCATCTTAAAAATTGTCATTGTAATGAATATCATTATAAATAATATCGTTGCATCTATTGCTTGTCCTCCAATATATCTCCTTAATTTATAATAAGTTAACTTTAATATTGAAGTTAACATCTTACTATATTTATCATTGCTTATTCTATATATAACTAACTTAAGTTGACTCTTTAGCTTTTCTTTATCCAATAAAATATATATAGCTATTATTATACCTATTATTGAATTTAAAATGGTAGTTGTTACTCCAAAAGTAATATCAATAATACTATTTAATATAGCTTGAGCAACATTATTTAATATATTAACAATGTTACTATCAACTTGTCCTAATCTCATAGCAATCCATTCTAATAAATACGTATTTTTAATATTAACTCTAAAGAAATTTTCTAGTTCTTTGATAGTTGTAGGTATTTTCTCAATTATAGAATACATACTTTGTACTACTTGAGGTATAAGTATATTCATAGTTATTATAGCTATACTTATAAATACTATAATAACTATAGCTAATGATACACTCCTCCTTATCATAAAACTTGTTCTTTCTTTCAAAGATATTTTATTTAATATTTTACTAATCTTTTTTTCTAAAAAACTCATTGGTATATTAAAAATAAATGCAAAAGCTACGCCTAGTAGAATTGGGAAAAAAACACTACTTAATACTCCCAATCCTTTTAATAGCTTTTCAAAATTTATTAATAAAAAATAAAATAATAATCCATATGTTATTAATACTGCTCTTTCATAAATATATTTTTTATTCATTTCTCCTCCTATAAAAACTTTTTATTTTTCTTAATTGTGTTTAACTAATTTTAATCTATATTATATCAACATCCGAATCTAGGTCAATATTGTGAAGTATCTTTCCAGCCAATACACAATTATTCCTTTTTAACGCCTTAATATTTACTCTCCTATTTATTAATTACACATGCTTACTTGATTTATATATTTTAAATCTATCTTTTTAAAACACACTCCCCTAAATAATACCAAATATATTCCGAATTCCTTTGGTTAATTATATATTATTAAATAAATATAACTAAAATCTTTAATCATTATTTAATAAAATAGGATTCCAGTTTCCTGAAATCCTGTAACTCTATCTCAATTTATTTATTCTATAATATAATCCTGTTGCACTAGATATTCATTTTATACTTACATTATTTTTATAGCTATATAAGCTGACTTTTTCTTTTATAGCTATTTATTCTCATCAATTTCTAATTTACTAACTTTATTTAGCATTAACACCTTTCTCTCTTCATATAAAGCTCTTTCTTTTTTATCTGCACTTATCCTCATTAATTCTTCTTTTGCTTCTTTAATTTCTTCTACTTCCATTTCCATTTTCTTTAAATTATTACTTATTGGATTTTCTATAAACTCCATCCAAGCTGAAAATATGTCTGTTATTTCTCTATCTTCCTTTGGTATTTTAGGTAACTCTATAAAATGTAGTTCTTGCATATCTGTGAACTCTTCATTAGTTTTTATTTCCTTCATTCTATAGCAAGTATGCGCCTGTTCAGATCTAAAGAATTTAAAATTAAAAATATTTATATATACTGTTTTTACTAATTCATCATCATATCGCTCATGTTTTACTTTTCCTCCATACATTTTGCTCCAATGATATAAGCCTCGTTTTATCATATCATGTTCATTTTTTATTTCTATCTCTATATTTATGCGCTCACCTTTATCTGTCTTTGCTTTTATATCTAATCTACTAAATTCATCATCATCTTCTATATTGGAATTTTCTATCTTAACCTCTGTTATTTTATCTATTGGATCCATTACTGCATTTAAAAATGATATTAATATTCTTGGATTCTTTTCATTTCCAAATATTCTTTTAAATACAAGATCTATCTTAGGACTTAATATTTCTAAATTTTCCACTTTAATAACCTCATATTTATTTTATCATAATCTAGTGTATTTTTCTTTCACTTATTCTATAAATATTTCATAAAACACTTAATTTTGGAAAAATTATATTTTTATCTATTTTTTATCGATATGCTATTGAACTATTTATTTTTATTAACTCCATTTTTTAATAGTATTACTCAATATTATAGTTTGAAAGCTCTTCAAAGTAATTATATTCTTCAACTTCGTTAGTATCTTTATATGTGTATCTAATTATTCCTTTTGCTCCATTAACTTCTTCTAAATACTCTTCATCCTCATATACCTTTTTAAATTCATCTTCACTTCCATATTCTTTCGTAAATTCATTTTTCATAAATTGTATTTGTTCATCATGACTTAATTTTGAAAACTCGAGTTCTTTTTCTAACTCTTCAAAGTAATTATACTCTTCAACTTCATTAGTATCTTTATATGTGTATCTAATTATTCCTTTTGCTCCATTAACTTCTTCTAAATACTCTTCATCCTCATATACCTTTTTAAATTCATCTTCATTTCCATATTCTTTTGTAAATTCATCTTTTAAAGCTTCTATATCTTCTTCATTTTCAACATTACTATCGCTCATATATACATCATCATATTCTTGTATTAATTCTACATTATTAGTATCAGCTAAAATCCTTTGAAATCCTCCTCCAATTGTTCCTCCGATTACTCCTCCTATTAAAGCTCCAAATACTACTAGTCCTATAACTTTTTTCTTTATCATAATAATGCCTCCAAACAAATTTAAAATTTATTTTATATAATATTTTCCAATTTATATACTGTCAAAATTAAAATACTATAAGTTTAAAATATACAACATTCAAATCTAATTATTTTCATGCTAGTAAATTACTATTTTCCATTTAATTCATCTAATATTCCTCCTTTATATAAGCCTTATTCAATATAATTTTATAGGTTAATAATAACATCATTTTATTGCAATCCTGTGTCAGTTCTATTACATTATAGTTACAATATTTATCTAATATTTATTTTTTCCTCTTACAGAATCCTTTATCTTCAAAATGAAATACAATCATTTAAGTTTAATTAATATATTGATAACTTAGACTTTTCACTTATTACTAGTTAAACAGTTTATCTATAAATATAAAATAGTATTTTTCTATTTGTTAGATAAATAAAATATCTTTTCTAAATTTTATCTATTACAATATTACTTATCTATTTTAGGTAATATTATATATTTCATATTATTTATATAAATTAGTTATTAATTTATAATTAATAGAAACTGTATTCTTATCATTAATTCATTTTCTCAAAATATTATGCTATATCTCACTTCTAAATTTTCTGAAATATTATATTTTAAAAATCACAATATTTATCAAAATCATACATGTTATTCTCTTATAATTAACAATATCTTTATTTATTTTCAATTTAAATATTGACTTTTTCTCTATAATATAATATTATAATATATATCATGCGCCCTTAACTCAGAGAAAGAGTACCTAGCTTTTTACTAGGGAGTCCGAGGTTCAAGTCCTTGAGGGCGCACCAAAAAAGAGCAATTCACATTGCTCTTTTTTTATTATCTTTAAACTAAAAATAAGATTTTAGTTTCTTGAAATCTTATCATCATAATTTTTAACAACTTTTTGCTCTTCATTTATTTAACAAATACACATTTTATCAAATAATATAAGCTTCTCTTTATTATTATATTCACTTTTCATTTGTATCTCTTTAATTATAGGTTCAGTATTGTTTATCTTTGATTTTATATCTAAATTTTCCAGTTTATTTTCTTTTTTATTTTAATATAAATAGTTTTTTAATAATAGTTAATTTTCTATTTTTTAAGATTCTTTTTTCTCAATTTCTTCTGAAGCTTTTTCTATAGTTAAATCTTCTATTAAAGATTTAATTATTTTTATTATTTCATCTTTTACTGTAAGTGTATATTCCAATTTATTTGTTGAATCTACAACTTTATCAATCTTAGCTAACTTATCAACCTTTAATTCTATTTCAACTAACTTACCTTCTTTTTCTACTACTAAACTTAATGTAGCTTCTTTTTCTTCAGTTATTTTTAATAGTTCTTCAAAAGTTAAATCAGCAGTAAATTTCTTTTCATCAGAATCTATCTCTATTTCTTTTTCTGATTTAAATAACTCCTTACCTGCGCTATCTTTTGCTACTAAGTAAGTCTTACCTTCCCTATGAATATCATTTGCTTCTAATTGGCCTTCAAATTTAACTAAGTTCTTATCAGTATCAACTTTAACTTTTTCTATAATTACTTTAATTTCTTTTTTACCATTAGAAATTTCTACTTCTAGAGATTCAGTTTTATTTTCTAAAGGAACTTCTTCTACTAGTACTTCTTCTACTTCATTAGTTTCATTATTTTCTATTAAATTATCTATATTTGAATCAACTTTTGTTTCTTCTGTAACCTTATTTTCTTCATTATTAGTTACAGTTTCTTCATTAATTGAAGTTCTTGTTATTTTAGATTTAGTTATTTTTAATTTTCCATTTTCTACAGTTGAAGTATATTTAACATTATTTTCAGTATCTTGAACTTCTCCAACTATATTTAAGTCTGTAGCTCCTAATTCAAGTTCACCTGAAGTATTTAATGTTTCAACTACTAAGCTTAATGTTACTGAATCTTGAATCTTTGATAATTCATCTAAAGATAAGTTACTCTTAAATCCTGAGTAAGATCCACCGTTAGCAACCCTTACCATATAATTTCTAAATACTTCTTGTCCATTAGCATCTTTTGCTACTAAGTGGTATTTAACTTTATTATCTATAGTTGATACATCACTTCAGTTCCATTTAATATCCTAATTAAAGTATTTACCTCACCTCTAATAACAATTTGATTTTTATTTATATCCATAATTAGTGAATTTATAGATGCATCACCTTTTAAACTTGTGAATCCTTTTACAACTATATCTCTATAAGCAATCTTATTATTTCCCTCTAAATCTGTTACTGTATATTTAACTTGATATGATCCTGGTTTATTTGTATTTACCTTATTTGCAGCTACATTTGATGTTGTTAATTTAATCTCTTGCCCTTTATAGTTTATAGCTGTTACTCCTTCTACAGTTATTGTTCTACGTGCAATCTTATTATTTCCTTCTAAATCTGTTACTGTATATTTAACTTCATATGTTCCTGCTTTACTTGTATCTCCCTTATTTGTTGCTACATTTGATGTTGTTAATTTAATCTCTTGTCCTTTATAATCTGTAACTGTTACTCCATCTAATGGATTGAAAGTAGTTCCAGTTTTAATTACTGTGTTCTCTGGGAAGCTTATTACAGGCTTCTTACTTGTAACCGTTGCTTGTTCAACTTTTACAGTTCTATAAGCAATCTTACTATTACCTTCTGAATCCTTTACTGTATATTTAACTTGGTACTCTCCAGGCTTACTTGTATTTACTTTATTCCATGATACATTTGATGTTGTTAACGCTATATTATTTCCTTTATAGTCTGTAGCTGTTACACCCGCTAACGGATCGAAAGTAGTTCCAGTTTTAATTACTGTAGTCTCTGGGAAACTTATTACTGGCTTCTGACTTGTAACTGCAGGTGGAGTAACTATATTTTGCCCTTCAACCTTTACAGTTCTATAAGCAATCTTAGTATTACCTTCTGAATCTGTTACTGTATATTTAACTTGATATTCTCCAGCCTTATTTACATTTACCTTGTTTGTAACTACTTTTAAGCTTGAAGTTATATCTCCATCCTCTTTGTCCGTAGCTGTAGCTATCGCTAACGGATCGAAGCTATCTCCAACAAATATTTCATGTACACTATTAACATTTATTATCGGTAGAGTATTTGCTGCAGGTTTTGCAGTTACTGTTACAACTCTTTCAACTGTTGTTGTGTTATTATCTATATCTTTTACTGTATATGTTAATTTATAAGTTCCATGAGTATTTGTATTAACAGTTCCACTAACGGTAATTTTTGAAGTTAAATCTTCATTTTCAGCTGAAGTAGCTGTTACTCCTGACTTTGAATTAAATGATGTACCTTGTACTATTGATACTGCATTAGCCCCTGATATAGTTGGCTTAGCTGTAGTTTTTGGTGTTACTGTAATTGTTCTAGTTACAGTATCTGACTCATTTCCAGCTGAATCTGTAACCTTGTATGTTACTTGATATGTTCCAACTTGATTTATATCAAAGTTACATTTATCAATAACTAAATTTCCTAATAAGTCAGCTTGTGAATCTACATTATCACTTATAGTTACACCTTGCTTTAAATCAAAGTTAGCTGTTCCTCTAACTACTGATATAGCTGGTGCAGTTATTACTGGTTTTTCTGTATCTGCTAAACTTGATTTAACAATTTGAACTTGATTACTTCCTGAATCACTCTTAAATTTAATTTTGTAATCATTAAATTCTTTTTCTGCTAAATCATTACCATTTGTTACATATGCATTTCTAGTAGTAGCTAATTGAACTACTGGTTCCTCATAAGTCTTTCCATTTACAGTTGATTTAACAAATAAATTATAAGTGTTTCCTGAAGTTAATTTACTAAATATAGAATCATCTATTAATTCTCTATATCCAGTAGCATTACCAGTTAAATTATCAGCATCTGTTTCTGAAACTACATTTCCTGAACTATCTTTTATAACTAATTTCTTTGACGCATTATCATCTGCATTTGTTCCTAATATATCAAAATTACCTTCAAATACTAATGAACTACCTACCCATAATCCTCTTACAAAATTAGAGTCAACCATTTCCTTAACCTTTATAACTCTTGGTGATTCAGTTACATTTCCATCTAAGTCTTCAGCTCTATATGTAAATACATAAGTTCCTTCTTTATTTACATTAAAATCAGCTGGTGCTTCTACTGTCAATTTTATATTTTCACTTGCATCTTCTTTATCTATTGCAGTTACTCCTTCTAATGGATCAAAATCAACACCTTTAGCTATAGTCTTTTCATCTATACCATTTATAGTTGGAAAATTACTATTTCTCTTTACAACAACAATATTTCTTGTTGCTGTTACTGTATGCCCATTGACACTTGCTGTGTAAGTAGCAATATAAGTTCCAACCTTTGGAGCCCTAGGATTAAATCCTCCAGTATAAGTTACATTACTTTCTGTTAAAGTATTTCCATCAGGTGCTGTTACTCCTTCTAATGGATTAAACTCTGTACCAGCTTCTATAATAACCTCTTCTAATCCCGACCATTCTATTTCTCCTTGAAGAACTCCATTACTATTAAATAAATATCTAACACCATCAATTATATGTTCTCCCGTTGCAATTTCTCCATCTGAATAAACATAATATCTTCCACTTACACCACCAATGTTATTATTCCATCCTGAAGTAGTATATAAACTTCCATAATTATAATCATCAGTGCCATTAAAATAATATAATCTATTATCTATAACCTTAAAGCCTGGACTAGATGCCTGTCCTACAACAGTGCTACCATTCAAAAAATATGTTTTCCTAGCAGCTTTAGCTCACTTATTATCATCTCTAGTTAGTTCATCACTATTTTTAAAATAATAATATCCATTTTTTATATAATGAACTTGATATTGTCCATAATTATCAGATCCATTCTTCATATCTCGTCCAACTATAATTCCAGTATGACTTAACTTATTCCCTGATGAATTTATTAAATATGATCCTGTTGTATCTCCATTCCAAATTGTAAAGATCACTTTGAATATATTGTAAATTTATACTCCCTTGTGATGTTAATTTAGTATAAGTTGATAATGATGCTGTTGTTGGTCTTGTACTAAAATTATTAATTTCTGTTGCATGTGCAGTAGTAGTAACACTACTAACTATACCTACTGCTGACATACCAGCTACTTTTCTTTTATTCATTTCTCTACCTCCTAATTATCCATAATTTAAATTATTTTTTTATTTTATTTAATCTTTGGATACATCTCTTCTAATATCCTTTGACATAATAATACAAAAAAAGGAAGTGGTTGTTCTTAAAATATATTAAATAGTTCCTAAATAAATAGGATTCCAGTTTCCTGAAATCCTATTTTCTATCTTAATTTATTTATTTCTTCTATAGATAAGCCTGTTTTTAATGATACTGTTTCATTTCTCTAATTTTTTACGCTCTAGCCCTCCGGAGCTGAGTTTCAGACAGCATTCCACTGTTCTTGGGACACAATTAAATCTTCTTGCCAATACAATCTTATTCAATAGGCATAACTCCTCTCGTGTAAATTCTTTTAGTTTATTATGTATATCTTTTCTCATAATTGCACCTATCTCTTTAGTAATTCCTTACAATATATATCTTGAAAAATACAACTTAAAAAGTTCATAAATTCCTACATTTTCATTTTGGAACTTTTATACACTTTCATCTTAGTATTTCTATATATTAACAATTGCAATATACGAATGTGAGAATTATGATGTATGTCCTTACAAAAAGCAATTCACTAACTCTAAAGGTAATAGAATATTACATATTTTGAAAGAATTTATAAAATAAAGTGAAAATCTTTAAAGAATATATCGTCTCCAGAAGTGAAACTATTAAAATTAAATAATCTATAAAGGTCGACGGTGCCTTTAATGTATTAAATCAAGATTATGAATTTAAAAACTTCTTACTGCGTGGAAAAGAAAAATATAAAATTTGAATAAATATGAAAATAACAAAAAAGACCATCTACGTAAATGATTAAAAATCATTTACTAGACATCCCCTTATTAATTTATATTATATAACTTTTTTTAATTTTAAAACTATTTAATGTGAAAATCCGTTAACACATCTAATTTCTACATTTTTTATAGAGTATTTTTTAAAATATCTATTATACTCATCTTTTATAAATTCTGCATATGCTTTTGAAAATTTCTCTAAATTATTTAATTTTAATATCTTATCTTCCGTTAATTGTCCATCTATTTTTAAATCTTTGATCAATAGCTCTACAATTTTTAAGTCTTTTGACTCTATAGAAATATAAAATCTATAATGAATTCCTCCTAATTCTAACGGCTCTATATTCACCTTATAAATAATATCAATACTATCTAATTTTTCTTTTTTTATTAGATTAATAACTTCAGTTCCTGTATGAGTAAACTGAGTAAATAATCCTCTATATTTCTTTTTATTTCTTATAAGATACTTAGTTTCCATATAAAACCCTTTCTAAATGTATTTTATTAAAATATATTTTTGCTATTCTCATTTATTATTTTGTGAATTAACCCTACAAAACAATATACATTTCAGCTATTTCTCTAAAGTTTTTCCCTGAATACGATACTTATTTATCATTTCCTTCTCTTACTTTTATAGCCTCTCTTTTATTCCTACTCCACATTAATTGTATATTTTATCTATATTACTACTTTTAATCAAATTATTTTCATAATTAAAATTTTCTATTTATTTTTTAATTTCTCTAACTCTTTTAATCAAAAAATACCTAAAATGATAATTTCTGTATCTGAAGAGGTTTTAGAAATTTTTTATATCCAAATAAATATTGTCTCCACATATTATATACTTTTAGTCTTATATCAACACTCATAAAACTAAAATCTTTTATATTACTTATATTAATTAATTTATTTAATCCAAAACTCAATATCTTCATTAGTATCCCAAATAATATCAAGTATTTCTGCTAATCATTCTTTGATTATTTCATTATAAACTCTCTTACCCCATTGAATGTCTATCATTAACAATAAAAATAGTTAATATAAAACTTAAACTAATTTTTTATTCAATATAATAAATTACCTTTTCATTATCTAAAATTAGTTGTTTCACTAAATGAATTTTCACGAAGAGAATAAAAATTATAGTTTTAAGGCATTTGTAAACTATTATTTAATAAAAAACAGTAGTTAACTATCTCCCATAATTAAACCTATCTAAAAAAGGTGCTATTTCGCAATACTAGTTACGAAATAGTACCTTTTCTAATCTATTTAACTGCTTTTAATTTTGCAATATCATTCCAATTTTTTGCTGTTGCTTCTTCAACAAAACATAAATCTCTTTTAATACTTGTTATATCTTCAGCACTTCTAGCAACTTGTTCGTAAGTTATATCAATCTTCTTTTCAATTCTATCTAACTTTTCATTTCCTTTCTGTTGCTCATCTTTCAAACCTTTTATATCTTGTTGCATAGCTTTTAAAATTTCTAATATCTCTTTTTCCATAAAGTTTAACTCCGTTTCTTTATTAATTAAATTTTGATTTACTTTTTAATTATACCACAAAAGGACACTTTTTAATTAAAAAGTGTCCTTTATAGAGAAAAACTCATATGGATAATTTGTAAATCAAAATTCAATTAAAGTATATCATTTATTCAATTAAAAGTGTTATTGAATAATTAATTTTAATAATAAAAAATAAACTAATTTAAATATTGAGAAACTTTCGAAATTAAATTTTTGGAATTACTTATTAAGCTAGATATTCAAATACTTTAAAATATCTTCTTTCATATGTAGTACACCCATATTATCTTACTGTCCCTCAATTATTTTTAATACTAAATTTCAAAAAAATTTTATCATACCTAAATCATATCTAAATCATACATTTTATGCTTACTTGTCGTATTAGAACTTATATATCTCTATATGCTATATATACCATTATACGCATGGTATTAAAATCTATCTAAAGCTTCATAAATACTAAATTTAATATATTATAACCATTCTTAAATATTAAATTTGAAAGTTTCAATCTTTTTATTTACCTTCTATTTCTTGTTTTAGCTTCTATATTTTCAACCATATATATCATACTAATTTTTTTGACTTTAAATATATTCTTTAATCTATCTTTTAACTTTTTATTCATTCTAACTCTTATAACTTCTTCCTTCACGAATAGTGTAGCCATAAATCCAATCCCCTTTTTTCGTTATTCTTTATACTACATTCAACTATATCACATTCGACTTCAAAATTTTGTCATTTCTTTGTAGATACAATAAACTTTTTTCTTATATTAATTTTTGATATAATTGTGTTATTCTCCTCATAATCAAAATTATGATTATGAGTCATGTACCACCAGCTTAGCTGGTGGCTTGATTAAGCCCTATAAGGGCATGATACTGGCGGCACTACTCGTGCTCTGGATAACCGCCAATCGCAAAACAGTTTCAGCTACCACCCTCATCGGGTGGTTTTTCTATTTGCTTCCTTTTACCGGCGATCCCGTGAACGGGTCAATATATTCCTTAAAACTAAGTTGCTCTGCTATTTGATCTTCTTGAATTTGGTTTTGAATATACTTTGCAATTGCAGTTTTATTTCTTCCCACTGTGTCAACGTAATATCCTCTACACCAAAAATGTCTATTTCCATATTTATATTTTAAATTTGCAAATCTATCAAAAATCATCAAACTACTTTTCCCATTTAATATTCCCATAAATTTTGATACACTCATCTTCGGTGGAATAGTTACTAACATATGTATATGATCCGGACAAGCATTCGCTTCGATTATTTCTACTCCATGTCTTATACTTATAGTTCTTAATATTTTACCAATTTCAGCCTTATATTTTCCATATATTATTTGTCTTCTATACTTCGGTGCAAATACTATATGATATTGACACCTCCATTTTGTATGTGATAAGCTTTCTATGTCGTTACCCATATGACACACCTCCTATGATTAATTTGTTTTACGATTGTCAGTCGTTGAAATTATATCATAGGAGCTTTTTTCTGTGCAGAGCTTAAGCCATTTTATCCACCGGCATAGCCAGTGATTTTCAACACAACAAAAAAGATAGGTAAGAGCAAACCTATCTTTTTTTATTTATATTAATAAATATTTTTATAATGATTTCATGAATAAAAAATGAAATCAAAACCATATCAACTATAAAAAATATATTTAATTAAATAGCTTATTAATTATTCTTATGATTATTTCAGCAATTCAAGGAATAATATATTTCAAAAAACATATATATGTAATTATAACCATAATCATCGCAATTGCCTCAATAATCACATTGTTAAAAACATTTAAAACAAAACCAAATAGTATGGGCTGTCTCGTAAATGATTTTTAAGCATTTACGAGATAGCCTGTTTTTAGTTTAGTTTTTATAAATAAAGTAAAGTGAAATTTCACTTTTTTAGTGTATTTTTTTAATTCAAAAATGAACTCATTTCGAATTTTAAGTGACTCATTTTCATTATGAAGCTTATTATTGCTATTCCCAATTTTAAGATTATCTTTTAGAACTCCGTATCTTAGCTCCACTTCTTTCAAATATCGTATTACTGTTTTTTTATAAATAATTATTTAAATAATCCTCCAAAGCTTTATTAACCATAGCTGATATATTAAATATTATCCCTAGAAGATCTAGTCTTAATAGCTTCATATAATCCAGTATCTATCCTTAAACTTCTAATCTTATTACTTCTACTTTTCAAATGTGTAATATTACTTATAGTATCTGTTGGTATCAGATTCAATATCTTATCTATGTTTTCTAATAATAGATTTAATTTATCCATATCCAAATCATTATTACATATAATATACCTATTATTTTTGACTTTATTAATAAACTTTTGTTTTTCAGTAATATTACTTTAAATAACATCTTATAGTCTGTACTGATTATCTATCTTTTTATATCCTATCCTCAGTAATTTCTTGTGTATTACTCTCTCATTAATGTCAAACTCTATATTATTCATTGGTCGTCCAGTTTTTAATTCTCTATTTATAAATTCTACTACTTCATCTATGTTAACTTTATTTCATTTAAGTTCCTCCAGTAATGTAACTATCTTACTACTGTAATATTACTAATTATTTATAATATTATAAAGTATACTATTTTAGCTAAAAAACTTGCAAAAGAGACCCCAAAGCATAGAATACGAAATCACTGAAGGAGCGAAATTGGACGCAGTTATTCCCTTATCAATAAACATAAAAACAATTATTACTACCAGTAAGGAAGTAACTACATCCATTTAACGAATGCGAAGTATACCTCGATCACTTCACCATCTGCACCTTATCCCATCTACTAGATTTCTACAAAAATATTCTATCCTATTACTATAACCTTCTAATAGTTCCCAAGCCACTATGCCCCTAGAACTCCCACACCTGTCATTTACATTGTCATCACGCTCAATCCCCATACTATGTATATTATATGGAGTCTCAATCTTTCCATTAACTGAACTCACCTTTCTTCTTTTGAGTTGCTTTAAGTCTTGTCCCACTACATATCATATATGTGATATACAACCTATAAAAAATAAAGAAAGCCTTTTAGTATATATTACCATACCAAAAGGCTTTCTTTATCGGTTATAAATTCATAATATTTAACTAAATAAGTAACTTTTGTTACTATAAAAGAAGTTCTTTTCTAACGGCATTCTTGGTACGTAAATACCTTTCAGTTTGGCTTATCTATATGGCTAGAACCTCATAGATAAGAGTTTAATAAAATCTTATTTTATGTACTATATATTAAATGTTCTCTTTTGCATTTGCAATTATTTTTACTATTTATTGATAAATCTACATGTCTAGTCTTCCAAAATATTTAAAAGGATATATCCTAATAGTAGCTTTACCTTCAATATCATTAAAATCTATATATGGATTAATCCAAAATCTTGAGTCATTAGAATTACTTCTATTATCTCCTAAAAATAAATATTTTTCACTTGGAACAGTAAATTCTCCTTTATACTCAAAACTATTATTTTTAACATACTCTTCTTCAAGTATTTCTCCATTTATAGTTACTATACCTTCAGATATTGTAATGCTATCTCCAGGCAATCCAATGACTCTCTTAACTAAAGTTTCTTGAAGTTCTTTTGATTCAAATACTAATATATCTCCTCTTTTTATACTATCAGGATTATATATTCTACTAATAATTAGCCTATCATCTTTATTTATTGTTGGTGCCATTGATTCACTTGGAATATATACTTTAAATATTAAAAATTTATTTATTAGAACGGCTATTATAATCGCTGAAACTATTGGAATTCCCCAGTCCTTAAAAAAACATTTAAACTTCTTATTCATTCAATCTATCCTCAATATTTTAATCTATACTATTCTTTCATTTTCTATTTCTAGTATTTATTTTTTTAACTATCCATATTATTTATATATCTTAAAAATAGAAAAGTATATTATCACTATTCAGTATTAATATTATTAATGCTATTATTAAAAATACTTTAATATTTAAAAATCTTATTAATCCAAGTTTTTTAAATAAATTTATAAATATTATACTAGCAAATATTCCAAATGTAAAATAAATACTTTGTTATATTATAAGTAAATCTAAACTTTCCTTCTTATTAATACTAAAAGTACATAGCATTCATCTTCTTTTTTATGTTACTTATCAATTCCATCTACTTTAGATTCAAGTTTAGATTCAAGTCTTTCTTGGCTATCTTTTACCACTTTAATATCTAGTCGAGTAGACTTCAAAATCTCTAATATTTCCTTCTCCATTAATCTCTCTCCCTTTTTTATTTAATAAAAATGCTATTAGATAATTAAATTCAAAAAAATAACCTAAAATATAAGTTGAAAAACTTCTCGAAATTAATTTTTTTGAATTACTTGTTAAGCTATGTATTTAAATACTTTGAAGTATCCTCTTTCATATGTAGTACTCTTATGTTATCGTAATAGGCTTTTAAGACTTATCCTTTGATAATATAGTCCCTTTTGCTCCGCTTGAAAAATCCTTTTTATACAGGGCTACATTCCCCATAGAACCTATTTATTGAAATCATTATACCCACTTTAAACTATAAAATCAACAAATTAAATTCATATCAATAACTAAATAATCAAAAAGTCTTATCATATCTGAATCATACATTTTATGTTTACTTCTCATCTTATTTACTTCATTTTCAACCATATAAATTATCCATTCACTCATACTAATTTTTTAAATTTACATATTTTATTTAATCTATCTTTTAGATCTCTATCTACTCTAAATCTTCTTACTTCTTCCTTTATATATTTTATACCCATGAATAACCCCCCCTTTTTTTTTATTTGTTACTATATTAAACTTTAAAATATTATCTTTTTTAGTATCTACAATAAACTTTTCTCTTATACTAACTTTTGATATAATAGTTATATTCTCCTAATCCTCAAACTTTTGGTGATGAACAAAAATTTGAGAATAAACAAAAAAGATGGGTCTGCTCTTACCTATCTTTTTTTATCTATATTAAAAATTATTTTTATAAAGATTATACAAGTGAAAAATAAACTAAATTCTAAAAAATTAAAAAACATATCAGATATAGAAAAAATACATATTATATTAAATAGCTTATTAATTATTCTTATGATTATTTCATCACTTCAAAGAATATTATGTTTATAAAAGTATCTCTCTAGAATTATAAACATTATCATCGCAATTATATCAATAATTATATTGCTAAAAAAAATTTAAAAATTATTTACGAGACAGCCCTATTTTTATAAATTCAAAGAATCTCTCTTTTTCATTTATATTTGAAAAAGCACTAAATGGTATTATTGCTCCACTACTACTATATCCCTTTTTGAAAATAATATATATATTCTATTATTATATTTCACTATTTTTGAAATTGCTCCAAAATTAAACTCATGTAATATTTAATCATTTTTAATATATATTCTATCTTCATTTATAGATAACACCTTTTCACTTAGCATAAATGTTTTTTCACAAAATTTCTCTTTATTGTTATTGTAAGCATTTTTTTAGATTTTATAATCAAAACAAATCCATATAATCCATGCAATTATATTTATAAGAAAAATTGGCAACATTTCATTAATATTATTAAATTGAGCTCAAAATAATATAGTTTCAATCACCAAAAATATTTGGTAACCATAAAATATAATGTTGTACCTTAATTTTAATTTAGAATCAAATTTATAACAATACAAAGTGAAACCTATATAATCATCTACTGTGTTCTTGTATCTAAGTTCCAATATTATAACCACATTTTCTTTAGCTATACTATATTATTATTTTAATATACATTATTATACTATATTTTTCCTTCTAGAAAATACTTATATATCCTATGTCAACATATTTTTATTATATTCTTCAAAATTAAGTTATTATATTTAAGTATTATAAAACACTGTAAATCTATAAATCTTTCTATTAGTGCAGATGAATTAACTACAAATATTGTAAATTAATTGGTATAAACTGGAGCAGCTATAGGATTTAATAGAGAAAATATAAAGCTATATATTGAAAAACTGACTTTAGCTACCGCTATTAGTGATAATCTAAAATATTCTATTGATCTAGAAATAGATGGTAGTACAGTCTTAACCCTCAAATCATCATTTGAGTATGAAAAAATAAAATCCTTTATCAAAGATTAATAATAAAAGTTAAACCATCATATCCAGCACTTAATAAGATAACTGTAACTACACCTCTTAAAGCTAAGAATAGAATTGAAGTAAATAAAGCTTTTACAATAATAAGGGGTCAGTTGCTATTAGTACCAATTTAGAAGCTCTTTACTTTGTCGGTGGACTAGCTTCTATTACTGCTAGTTTAACGATATTACCTAAATATATAGGTACAAAGCCATTAAAAAATATAAAAGAACACTGTCTTTTTATTGACAGTGTTCTTTTATATTTTTTAAAAATTTTTCTCTTTCTTCTATATCTAAAAAAAACTATTGGCTATTAATAATATAGGTTTATTTTTTTATCTATTATACGTATGCATTCTTCGTTATCTAATATTTTATCAAATTCATCAAAGAGAATATCGGTATTTTTATTTTCACTTTTAATTGATATTTTATCTGTTCCTAATATTAATATTTTTTCACTTACTAAAGATGTGTCTTTTTTTATTTTTTTATCATTCTCTTTTTTTGAAATTTACTATAAAAAGCAATCCATATTACCCACACAACTATAATCCAGGTTAACAAAATTATTTTTTGAACAACAGTAATATCTGAAACCAAAGATACTATAGCTAAAATAAATAAAATAATTTGCTATATATATAACATAATGTTATTTACAAATTTTGTCCAAGGATCATGTTCGTATAAATATAAATTTAAATCTATATAATCCTCTACTGTATTTTTAAATTTAATTTCCAATCTTAATTATCACCTTTTTCTTTAAATACAATCAATATAAAAAAATAAATATATATCAAAGGCTTATAATTAAAGTTTTTAAAAAGATTGCTCCAGAATTTAAAACTGTTACTATTCCAACAGAAATAACTTCCTCTGCCCCTATTAATTCACAAGAAATAATTACAATAACATTTAGAAAATAGCTATTACTATTATTGGGGCTACTTTTTATGCTTGATCTATTGGATTAAGTCTTTTAACTCCTTATTATCTTACAGCGATAGCCAACTAAAAAAGATATAGGATAATTAGTATAATAACTATCCTATATCTTTCTTACTATATTTATTTAATTTGAATTCTATTATTTCTTTACTTCTAATAAATTTACTAATCTATCCTTATCTGATTCCTTCTCAAATACATCTAATGGAATAATTGCATATACTTTAAGTTCATCTTCAAAAATATATAGACTATTCCTAATTTTAATAGCCTTATAAATATTATCTACATTAAATTCAATTATAGTATTGTCTTTAATATCAGATATTATAATTTTATTTTCAAGCACACTCATTATTCTCTTTTCTAATAGACTCTTATTCTTATTTATCATAATATTAATGCCTTTTTTAGTAGCATTATAAATTAACTTCGGAACTATTATAATCCATAAAAATATAATACATATAAAAATATCAATAGTATATATCTAGATAAATCGCTATGCGTACTGAAGTATTTAACAGCTTCCATTATACAAAATAATATAAAAGAGTACTTTAAAAATATAAAAAAGAGTTTTTGCTTTTTATCATTTTTCTTCAAATACAATTGAAGTTCTATATATTCATTAATTGTATTCTGAAATTCTATTTTCATAAAATTATACTCCTTAATACCTATAATATACTATATTTTAACATATCTTTATTATATTTTGAATTATTAAAATATATTTTTCTTTTTAATTATAATATTTAAATTTCATTAATTCCTCTTTGTTTTAAGCTCTTCCTTAAGTTTTTCTATATCAGACTTATATTTTTATCCACTAAAATATTTAATTTTATCTCTATGAGATTTATTTAAGACTTTAATATAATCTTTATAAAACTTCCTCTTTCAGCTTTAAAGTATTGACTTTTTTACTATCCTATAATATTATAATATACGTTATGCGCCCTTAACTCAGAGAAAGAGTACCTAGCTTTTTACTAGGGAGTCCGAGGTTCAAGTCCTTGAGGGCGCACCAATAAAAAGGGATATCTTTAGCAAGTAAAAGTATACTAAAGATATCCCTTTTTTCTGTATTTAGCAATATTTTCATACTATACTATTAATAATTTCGCTAAATTTGATTTTCACGAACAAGTAAAGTTTTAAGTATTTAAGCCACTTGTAAAACATGATATATAAAAAAATTACCTTCTTTTTTTAATATATCTAAACAAATAAAAAAAAGTAGTATTTTGTAATGCTAGTTACGAAATACTACCTTTTCCAATCTATTTAATTGCTTTTAATTTTGCAATATCATAACAATTAACTTTAGTCACTTCTTCAACATCTTTTAATTCATTAAGTTTTGTTTTATAGTTGTTCTAAATCCTAATAGATTTGCTGTCTGTTCTACAACTCCATCAAGTTTCTTTTCAATTCTATTTTGGCTTACTTCAAGCTCATCTAATCTCTCAACAATTTTTTCTTGACCATCTTTTAACCCTTTAATATCTTGTTGCATAGACTTTAAAATTTCAAGTATCTCTTTTTCCATAAAGTTAACTCCTTTTCTTTATTTAAATTTAAATATTGATTTACTTTTTCATTATATCACAAAAGGACAATTTTTAATTAAAAAGTGTCCTTTTTAGAGTAAACCTCATATGGATAATTTGTAAATCAAAATTCTATTAAATTATATCATTATTTTAAAATTACATACTTCTATTCTATTATTTGTAAGTTTCATTTATGTATTGCCTCATAATATTCCTATTAAGTATTATCATTCTCTTATACGTTCCCTTTATAGCTACTTTTTTTAGTAACTCTATCTCTTGTTTCTAATTTAGATTTTAGCTTTTCATTTTCTTCTTTTAATTTTAGAATCATTGAGTTCTTATTATTAATCTCTAATTCACTTTTTTCTAAAGTTTCTTTAAATCTAGTTACTTCTTCAACTTTATTTTTATAAGTTTTATTCATCTTAAGCAAAATAAAACTCGTAGAATCATTTATTATGACTCTATTAAAGTGCTTTCTAATCTAGTTAAAGTATTATTTCGAGCATATAAAAATTTAATAAATATTTCTTTCATAAACTCAACTGAATATTTATTAAACCGTTTATCTAAGACTTATTTAGATAATAACTTAGAAAATAAGACTTCTTAGGTTGACAGCCATGGATGCTACCACTATAAGGAAGTAATATGATGATAGAACTAAAAAAAATTCATCTTATAATATAGTAATAGTAGGTATAGGTTGGACTGATTCTCATCTTACTTCATTTTTAACCAACCAATATATACCAATAAAGCTTATAATATGAAACATAAAGTCATATTAGTTGATGGAGATAGAGTATAAGAAAAAAATTTAAAAACACAAAAGTTTTTAGAAAGTGATGTAGGAAAATTAAAAGCTGAAGTTTTCTCAGAGAGATATTCTGCTGTATTTGGAATGGAAATATCCTATGTCGATAAATACATATCATCTAAAGAATATATGTTAAAATTATTAAACTATCATATGGAACAACGAATAGAATAGTTTCTTGTATAGATAACAATGAAGCTAGAAAATATGTTGAGCAGTCATTTAATGATTTTAAATTTACTAGTCATAATTATCTAGGCCTTATTGCTATTGATACTTGGAATAGTGACAATTTAGATAAACTTACAGTGCAAACTGTAGTAGCTTATATAACTTATGATAAAGTGATACTTCCTTCAGATAGCTCTTACTTTCCACAAATGCTTAAAGATAAGGAAGTAAAAGATCCTACAACAACCTATAGTGAAATTATGTTAGAAAATATTTAAAATATATATACAAATATAACAAGTGCAGTTACTAATTTTAATATTTTAAATAATATTATATGGTTAAATAAATGACTGAATATCTGCATATCTTTAATGCTAAAACAATAGAAACAGAAAGTTTAAAAGTTAATATAGCTTGGATTATACCAATTATGGTATAATAATTAAGTAAGGAAACTTATGGTAAGTTATCCTTCTTCCCTTAGGTCGAGTGTTACTGGTTGTCCTATGGCAATTTCAATGATGGGAAGAAGGTGATATCTATGTCAGATTTTATACAAGCTTTAATTGTACTATGCATAACTATAGTTGCTATAGTTGCGATTATATTTAGAAAGAAGTTTTCAACGAAAGTTGATAGAAGTATAGATGGGGTTACAGCTGAATTATCTGTAACTGAAGATAAAGATACAAAAAGAAAAAAGTAGCTCACACTCGCAAAGTTAAGCTACTTTAATCTTTAACATATCATAATCCATAGGTCAAATGTAGCACTTGACCTTTCCTTACTAATTATTATAACACAATTTAAAATAAATATACAATAAGATTATATAAAATACAAATACTAGTGTGACTATCTTGATCTTTGTAAAATTTGAAGATAAAAGATTGAGAAGTGAGTATATAAGAGATTACTGATTATCATCTAAAAAATTCCATATGAGAAAAAATATATATAGATAAAGAATCTAAATTGCAATATCAAATTGAACTATTTTTGTTAAATTGAATAAATAGCATCTAGATATTGATCAAAGATAGCTTCTGCTGTCTTATAATTTAACTTTCTTCTAGGAAGAGTATTAATCCAATCTTCAATACGAGATATCTCATCGATAGTATATTGGAATATAGCTTTTCCTTTTGGAATAAATCTTCTTATTAGCCCATTATGTCTCTCATTGCACCCTTTTTCAAAAGATGAATAAGGGTGCGTAAAATATACCTTAGTAGAACAATCATTTTCTATATTACTAAGGTTTGAAAACTCAGATCCATTATCTGAAGTTATTGTTTTAAATACTTCACTAAATTTACTACCAAATTCATCTTTTATACTTTTTAATGCTTCATCTACCGCATCAGCTGTCTTAGCAGCTATCTTCCTGTGGATTGAATTTAGTGTCTTTCTTTCTACTAAAGTTAAAAGAACATTATCTTTTTTATTTTTTAGTCCTTCCACAGTATCTATCTCCCAGTGGCCAAATTCTTCTCTTGTCTCTATTGTCTTATCTCTTTCCTCAATACTTCTGCCAAGCTTTCTTCTATTAACTCTAACAATGTTTTTATGCTTATTAATTCTTAACTTCATAGGCAAATCACTATTACTAATCTTTATAAATCCTAGGTCTATATAGTTGTAAAGTGTTTTTGTACAGACCATTTCATCCCTATTAAAACGAGCAGAAGCTAAAGCTTCGCCGGTACAAGCATCTAATGACCAATTATCTTTTAATACTTTATTTGTTACATAATCTATAAATTTAGAGCATTTTAGAAGTTTATATTTACCCTTGCAATTTTCACGATTTTGATAATATACTCTTTCACCTACTTCTGCAAAGTATCTTGTAATCTCTACTCCATTTTTTATTTGCTTTACTGATCCACGCTTAATTTCATTAAGCACTGTATTTATTGTTCTGTTAATACTTTTAGAGATTTTATAAGCACTCCAACCTTCTTTTAATCTTATTTCGATAAAACACCTTTCTTGTAAACTTAAGTGTTTATTTTTCTTTGTATTTGTGATATTCTCTTTAGTGTCCATAGTGATTTCCTTTCGTGAATTGTTTCTGCAAATTCAATTTTAACACGAAAAATCACTATGGATTTTTTTTACTTCAATTTAATTTTACAACTAGTCCTATATTTTAATATTCCTCTGATATCTTTTGCAATATACCTAATGCAAAGAACATTGTCAACATAGAACTACCGCCATAACTTATCAGTGGCAGAGTTATACCTGTAAGTGGTATAACAGTAAATATTCCACCTATTATAACTAAAGTTTGGCAAGCTATCATTGTACTAAATCCAACAGCGGCTAACTGGCTGAATTTATCATTAGTTAAAAATGCTATTCTTATTCCTCTATAAAACAATAAGAAATATATTATCATTAATCCTACTGCAAATATCATTCCAAATTCTTCACAAATGACAGCAAATATGAAATCACTCTCGCTTGCGAATATTAAGTCAGGATATCCATTCCCTAACCCTACTCCAAATAATCCACCTGATGCTATAGCATATAGACCTTGAACTATTTGATATCCTTCATTGCTTGCATACTTCCATGGATCAAGCCAAATTTTCACTCTTCTTTGTACGTGTCCAAAAACTCCATAAGCTCCTACTGCTCCTATTGCAGAAAGCCCTAAACATGTAAAAACATATTTTTTCTTTGAAGTTGCTATATATAGCATAGTTACAGATATACCAAAAAATATTAAAGTTGATCCTAAATCAGTTTGAAGCACCATGCAAACTAATGAATACATAACAACAACAGCAGGCTCTATTAGTTGTTTAAAATCTTCTTTAATTACATTTTTGCTTTCATATGTCATAAGCGAAGACGCTAAGTATAAAACTAGTGCTATTTTCCCAAATTCAGATGGCTGGAATCCAAATGGTCCTATATAAACCCAATTCATAGCTCCATATGTTTCTACATTAAATATAAGCCCATATATCAATCCCATGGGCATAAATATTAAAGTAATAATCATATATATTTTTTTATACTTAGCAAAACTTTTTAAATCTGGTAATGCTACAACTATGACTATATATGATATCATTCCAAGTACTGCCCATATTAATTGTTTTATAGCAAAACTAGGTTCCAATCTATATAGTACTGCTATTCCAACTACAGCTAATATACTTGAAAATATAAGCATAAACTTATCCCCATCAGGATAAAACCGTCTCACTAGATAGTGTGAAAATCCTATTATTATGCACAAAATAATACCTATAATTAATGCTTTAGTATCAAATGGTTTTTTTAGTAAGGCTAAATTAGTAAACAGAAGTAAGCATAGTAAATAAATTAATTTCAGAACTCTTTTTTCTAACTTTAATGCACTATTCATAAACTCACCTCTAGCTCTTATCTGCTCTTATAACCTTAAATGTAGCGCTACCTATTCTTATAAGATCGTTAGCTCTTATCTTTGAATATCCGTTAACTCTTTCATCATTTATAAAAACGCCATTAGTACTATTTAAATCTTCTATTACTATCTCATTATTTTTAACTATGATTTTCGCATGATTTCCAGAAGCATATTGATCATCTAATTTTATTGTATTTCCTTCTTTTCTACCTATAGTTATAGTTCCTCTTAACAATAAAATAGATCCTTCTTCTAGGTTTGAGTTCTCACCTGTGCTCAATACTTCTATGCCATAATTCTTTTTAGCAGAAGGTTGCTTTCTTCTTCCACTGCCTTTTACATCCTTGTACATTATTTTTAGTGCATAATAAATTATAAAATAAAGTATTATCATAAATGCTACACCAAAAACTAATGTCATTAGCTTTGAAAAACCCATCTCTTCACCTCAAAATCAGTATTTTATTACCATTATATATTAAAACTTCTAGTCAAAAATAACAAGTATACTTAACTTATCTTAACATCTTTTTAAGATATTTCCCAGTATATGAATTATTTGCTTCACTCACTTCTTCTGGAGTCCCTGTTGCAACTATAGTTCCACCTTTATCTCCACCTTCTGGACCTAGATCTATTATATGATCTGCGCACTTTATTAAATCCAAATTATGCTCTATAACTACAACTGTATTGCCTGCCTCAACAAGCCTTTGTAGTATCTCAACAAGTTTACTTACATCATCTATATGAAGCCCTGTTGTTGGTTCATCTAAAATATATAATGTTTTACCAGTACTTCTCTTTGAAAGTTCAAATGCTAATTTTATTCTTTGAGCTTCTCCTCCTGATAATTGAGTCGAAGGTTGCCCAAGCCTTATATATCCAAGCCCAACATCATTTAAAGTTTCTAGCTTATTCTTTATTCTTGGAAGATTTTCGAAGAATTTCAAAGCCTCTTCAACAGTCATATTAAGTATATCATCTATTGATTTTCCTTTATATTTAACTTCTAAAGTTTCTCTATTATATCTCTTTCCTTTACATACTTCACAAGGAACATATACATCTGATAAAAATTGCATTTCTATTCTTATTATTCCATCTCCAGCACAAGCTTCACATCTACCACCCTTTACATTAAAGCTAAATCTTCCTGGTTTATATCCCCTCATTTTAGCTTCTGGAGTTGATGCAAATAGTTCTCTTATTATATCAAAAACTCCTGTGTAAGTAGCAGGATTTGACCTTGGAGTTCTTCCTATTGGACTTTGATCTATATCTATTATTTTATCAATACTTTCATATCCAATTATTTCCTTGTGATTTCCTACAGGAGTTTTACTTCTATTGACTAACCTATTTAATCCTTTATATAATATTTCATTAACTAACGTACTTTTTCCAGAACCTGATACCCCGGTTACCATAGTTAGTGTTCCTAAAGGGAATTTTACATTTACATTTTTCAAATTATTTTCTTTAGCACCTTTAACAGTTATAAAGTTTCCATTTCCTGTTCTTCTTTCACTTGGAATTTCGATTTTCTTCTCTCCTATTAAGTATTGACCTGTTATAGAGTTTTTACATTTCTTTATATCTTCCACAGTACCTGCTGCAATTATCTCTCCCCCATGCTCTCCAGCTCTTGGTCCTATATCAACTATAAAATCAGCTTCTTTTATAGTATCCTCATCATGTTCAACTACTATTACAGTATTTCCTATATCTCTTAAGTTCTTTAAAGTACCTATCAATCTATCATTATCTCTTTGATGTAGTCCTATACTTGGTTCATCTAGAATATATAGCACACCCATAAGTGCAGATCCTATTTGAGTTGCAAGTCTTATTCTTTGAGCTTCTCCACCAGATAATGTACCAGAATTTCTTGCTAAGTCTAAATAATCTAATCCTACATCAATTAAAAACTTAAGTCTATTTTTAATTTCTTTAATTATTTGATCACTTATTATTTCATCTTTTTCAGATAAAACTAAAGAATTAATATATTCAAACTCTTCTTTTATTGATAATGTTGTGAATTCATAAATATTTTTGTCACCAACTCTAACTGCTAGCGCTTCATTTTTTAACCTTGCACCTTTGCACTTAGGACATTTATTATTACTCATATATTGTTCAATTTCAGTCTTTATAATATCAGAGTTAGTCTCTCTATATCTTCTTTTTAATGAATTTATTTCACCATCATATGCATATGAATATTGTGATTTAACGCCATCTTTGGTGTAAATAACTTTCATTTTCTTACCGTTAGTACCATATAGTAATAAATCTAATTCTTTTCTGCTAAGTTCCTTGACTGGTCTACTTAAGTCTAGATCATATTCTTCACTTAATGCTTTTAATATTGCATAAGTCCAAGAATCTTCTTTTAATCTACCTTCTCCCCAGGTAGCAATGGCACCTTCTAATATACTTAAGTCTTTATTAGGAATTATTAAATCTTCATCCAATTCTATCAAAGTTCCTAAGCCATCACAGTAATCACATTTACCAAAAGGTGAGTTGAATGAAAACAATCTAGGTGCTAGTTCATCTATACTCATTCCACATTCTGGGCAGGCAAAATTTTCACTAAATAATAGATCTTCTCCATCTATTACATTTATAATTACTAACCCATCTGCTAATTTTAATGCAGTTTCAATCGAATCAGCTAGTCTTCCTTCTATACCATCTTTAATAATTACTCTATCAACAACAGCTTCTATATTATGCTTTTTATTCTTATCTAATGTAACTTCTTCTTCCGCTAATTCATATATAGACCCATCAATTCTTGCTCTAACAAATCCGCTTCTTTTAATGTTATCTAGCACCTTTTCATGAAGTCCTTTTTTTCCTCTTATCATAGGAGCTAAAACTTGAATTTTAGTTCTATCCCCAATGGACATTACACTATCCACAATTTGATCAACAGATTGTTGCTCAATTGGAATTTTACATTTTGGACAATATGGTTTTCCTATCCTTGAATATAATAACCTTAAATAATCATATATTTCAGTTATAGTTCCAACCGTTGATCGTGGATTTTTACTTGTAGTTTTTTGATCTATAGATATTGCTGGAGATAAACCTTCTATATACTCTACATCAGGCTTATCCATCTGTCCTAAGAACTGCCTTGCATATGATGATAATGATTCTACATATCTTCTTTGTCCTTCTGCATATAAAGTGTCGAATGCTAAAGAAGACTTCCCTGATCCTGATAGACCAGTAAATACAATTAATTTATCTCTTGGTATTTCCAATGATACATTTTTTAAATTATGTACCTTTGCACCTCTTATAATAATTTTATCTTTCATATTAACTTGCCCCTTCTTATTTTATAACATTAGTTTTTCATTTCTTTTATAAAATTAACCTCGAACAAACGTTCTTTATTATATTCTAAATTTTATTATAATTATTGTCAATTATATAATAAATTATTTATAAAAGCTTTGTTAATTCTGCTCACTAATGCAAATAATCTATTGGTATAGTTTAAAATACTTATTTTTAAGTTTGATTAATAAAACATCATCAAATTTTTTCTCACTTTTAATTCTTCCTTCTTTCATTAATAATGCCTTATTAATTATAAAAATATAAAGTCCTCTTAAAAATTTAATATAAAAAAATTAGAAAAGTGCATTTGCTCTTTTCTAAACTCCTTCAAAATTAAATAATGGAATAAAACTTTCCTTGTCCGTTCCTTCTTCTTGTATAAATCCATTTTCTACCCCAATACTCAGTGCATAATCTATCATTGAATCATAATGTTTTTCATTTAATGATTTATTTAACTCTGGGTAAGCTTTTACGTGCTCAAGAGGTGTGTACTGATTCATAATGCTAATATAAACTTTATTACCATACATGTTATGAATATGTTCTATTATTTTTTTTGAATCAAATAATAATCCTGGCAACATAAGATGCCTTACTATTACACCTTTTTGTATTATTCCTCTTTCATTAAACTTAGCTTCTCCAACTTGGTTTACCATTTCATTAATTGCTTCCTTAGCATATTTAAAATAATCCTTAGCCTTAGAATATCTGATTGAATATTTTGTATCAAAGTATTTCATATCTGGTAAGTACACATCTATATATCCTTTTAATAATTTTATAGTTTCAACTTTTTCATATCCACTACTATTATAAATTATAGGGAGCTTTAGACCACTTTTTCTAGATATACTAATAGCTTCAATGATTTGAGGAACATAATGAGTAGGCGTAACTAAATTTATGTTTAAAGCACCTTTGTTTTGCAACTCTATAAATATTTCTGCTAATCTATCTACAGTTATTTCCTTTCCCCATTCGCATTGACTTATATTATAATTTTGACAAAAGACACATTTTAGTGTGCAATGAGAAAAAAACACAGTTCCAGAACCAACATCTCCAGATATACAGGGTTCTTCCCAATAATGAAGGGCAGCTCTTGCTACCCGTATTTTATCTCCTGCTCCACAAAATCCTCTTTTACCACTTAACCTATTTACACCACAATTCCTAGGACATAATTTACAATTTTCTAGTAATTCCACTAATTATCACTCCAAATACCTTAAAACTTTTTTACTATATAAATCAATAAATGCTAATCCCTCATTGTAATTATAAAAGGCTATAACATTCAGTTTACTTATACTATAAAATAATAAAAGAAGTTCCATCTAATATAGATTAAACTTCTTTTATTATATACAGATCTATTTATTTTTGTAAATTACTTTACCTTCTTTTATTGTTTCTAATATTTTTATGTCTTTTAATTCTTCTTTATTAACTTCTAATGGGTTTCTATCTAAGATTACAAAGTCTGCAACCTTTCCTTCCTCAATAGAACCTTTAGTATCTTCTTCGAAGTATTGATAAGCTCCATTTATTGTAACAGCTTTTATAGCATCCATTACAGGAATTCTTAAATCTTCTCCTAAGACTCTACCACCTAGAGTTTTTCTGTTTACTGCATTATGTATTGCTAACATTTGATTAGGCATTTTTACTGGTGGATCTTGATGTAATGTAAAATTCATTCCTCTGTCTAAAGCTGATTTAGCAGGGCTAATTCTATTAGCTCTTTCAGGTCCAAAAACAGATTCATAGTGATAATCTCCCCAGAAATAAATATGATCTAAGAAGAATGTTGGAAGTATTCCAAGTTCTTTCATTTCATCTAATTGATCTTCTCTTACTGTTTGGCAATGTACCATTACTGGTCTTAAGTCAGTAGTATTTCCTGATAACTCTAAAGCTTTTCTATAGCATCTTATAAATTGATCTGATGCCGCATCACCATTACAGTGAACATTCACTTGTATGTTGTTGTCAATTAAAGTCTTAAAGTAATCTATAACTACATCATCTTCTTGAGTTCCATATCCACAGTAATCTGCATCTTTTCCTGCTGGTACTTCATAATATGGTTTTGTTAACCAAGCAGTTTTTCCTTGTGGAGAACCATCCAACCAAGTTTTTCCTCCTAATAATTTATAATGATTTACATAATTTCTCTTAGGAGTGCCTTCTTTTTTTAATAACTTCATTGTAGTATGTTGAACTGCAAAACCAACAATATCAATTATTAATGCACCTGCTTGAGCAGCACCTTGTAGTAATTGATTCATTCCTTCATCAACACTTGCATCTTGACATGTAGTTATACCAAATGAAGCATATATTTCTTGTGCTTTTTTTAAACAATTCATAAGAGTCTCAAATGATGGTGCTGGAATACATTTTTTCTTTTCTGGATCTAAACAAGCATTTTCTTCTAAAATACCATTTGGTTCCTTGCTTCCTTCAATAGTTCTAACTATACCACCTTCTGGTACTTCGTAATCTTCACCAACATATCCAAAAGCCTCTAAAGCCTTTGAGTTAACTACTGCTATGTGTCCTGATGCATGGCTTATATATATCGGAGTAGTAGTACTTATTTTATCTAAATCGAATTTAGTTGGATGCTCTTCATTTTCATATTTAGTATTATCATAGCCAAATCCAATTAACCATTCGCCTTCTTTTGGAGGATTTTCAGCCATCTTTTTCTTTAATATTTCAATAAATTCTTCTTTAGATTTTGCTCCACTTAAATCAGTTATCATTAAAGTTTGAGCTATTGCAACAATATGACCATGTGGATCAATAAATCCTGGTAACATAGTTTTTCCCTCTAAATCTACTAATTGTGTATTATCATCTTTTAATGATAATATTTCATCTTTAGTTCCAACCTTTTTAACTTGTCGATTTTCTACTAGAACAGCCCCTACTATAGGCATTTTATCATTTACAGTTAAAATTGTTCCATTATAATATATTACTTTTTCCATACTGTTTGCCTCTTTTCCTCTTTTTTCTACAAGCACTACTTTTCAGTTATTACTAAAACATAATCAAAATATTATACTAATCAATTTATGCACACATATATTAAATAAAATTTAATTTATTTTGTATTACTAAACATTTGTTTAGATTTGATAATAGCATATCCATTTAAAGCATATCCTACTAATCCCACAGCTAAGAATATTATAGATGCTGTTGATACTCCTAAGTTAGTAGATGCTACTGTAAATAATAATGGTGATATAGAACTACCTAAAGCATAGAACATACCTACTTTAGCAAATTTTTGTGTACCATCTCTATGTCCAAATACATCAGCAGGCATATATGCTGGACCTGATGTTATTGTAAATACTGTTAATCCTGAGAATATAGGTACTAAGTATCCTAATGCACTAGCTTCTGGCATGAAAATTATTACTAATAATCCTAGTGATACCCCTACACATGATATCATCATTGGCTTAAATGAACCTAATTTATCAAATAATTTTCCTCCACCAACATTACCAATTAAGCAAGCAACTCCATATGCAGATCCAGCCATTGCTACTTGTGAAGCTGAGAATCCTTTAGTAGTTAAAACTGGTATAGCTTGTGTTGCTAAAGTAACTGCTGCAAAACATATAAATAATGCACCTACACAGAATATCCAGAAATATTTATTTTTCATATTTTCTGCATCTGATAAACCTTCATAAGTTACTCTCTTAGCTTTTGAATTAGTAGTAGAAGCTTCTTCTCTTACAATTTCATTTTCTTTAGGGTATCTTATAAATAATAGCGCTAAAGGAATACCTACTATCATAAGTAGTGCACCTAAGATCATATAAGTTTTTTGCCAACCATAATCTCCAAGGAACTTAACAACAATTTGTTGTAGGAATACATTACCGATTGATCCCCCAGCTAAAGCTATTCCTAGTGCAGTACCTCTACCGTTTCCTGGGAACCAATGACTCATCATAATAGGTAATGATAATCCAGTAAATAATAATGTACCAACTTGAGTTACGAATGCACTTGCATTAAACATAAATGCATTTTGTGCAAGTCCGTAAGATGCAAAAGATAAACCAGCAATAATTAAACCTGCTACATAAATATATTTAATTTTAAACTTATCATATAGTTTTGCTAATAAAGGGTTAAATAAAACCGGTATTGTTCCTGAGAAATATAGCATTGTAAATCCTATTTCAGAAATAATTCCTGATTCTGATACTGGAACTTGCATTTGAGCTTGCAAGTTTTGTGATATACAATATGGTATTGCTTGAATTAAAAAGCAAATAAATACAATAAAATATCTTTTATTATTTAAGTTTTTTTTGTTTTGTGTCATCTTTATCCTTCCTTACCTTTCAAATTTTTTCTTGCCGCAACATATTTGTATACTATAAAATAATTACTATGTTATTCCTAGGTTGCTCAAAATTAATTAATATAATTCACATAAAAATTTTGTTATTTATCTTATCTTCTACTTATAAGTAAAACTCTCATTTGCTAAGCAATAATTATTATACATACATTATACTAATTAGTTAAATACTCTTTTTTTATATTATATATAAGTAAAAACATATATATAAATTTCTCCATTTTTATCGATAAAAATGGTCTTATTTTTCCTATTAATGTTAGTATAAAGTAATGGTCACAATTATTAGAACTAAGTAAAATAATAATTAGTTAAGAAAGGATATATCCACTATGAATAAAGGTAGAAGGTTTGATTAAGAATATAAAGATATTATAGTAGAGTTATTTAAGGCTGGGATTAGCTTAGGAAAATTTGCAACAAAAAACTAGATTAAATAATAAAATATATGGATTGTAATAAAATAAACCACAATATTAAGACTATGTGTACCATTTTGGGCATAGCAAGAAGTACAGTTCATAAATCTTTTGATAAAAGTGATTCTAAAAAAATCAACTAGTATCCCATATATTCTTCCAAGTAACAATAAAAATAAGGCTATAAAAATATTATACGACAGTGACTTGGAGCTAATCCAAGTCACTGTCGTATAATATTTATATCCTTCTATTACTAAATTTAACAATTCACATGATAAATACTTTTACTTTTTACCTTTTAAATCATTAATTATGTCACGCAATTCTGCAGCTCTTTCAAACTGTAAGTTCTTAGCTGCTTCCATCATTTCTTCAGTATATTTCTTGATTAATTTCTTCTTATCCTTTTCTGAGACCTTCTTATCACCCTCAGACTTATATTCAACTTTATCTTCTGATACCTTTGTAGCTTCAATAACTTCTCTAACATCTTTAATTATAGTTTGAGGAATAATTCCATGTTCCTCATTATACTTCATTTGTATTTCTCTTCTTCTTTCTGTTTCCTTTATGGCTTTATCCATTGATTTAGTGATATTATCAGCATACATTATTACTTTACTTTCAGAATTTCTTGCAGCTCTACCTATCGTTTGAATTAATGAAGTTTCTGAACGTAAGAAACCTTCTTTATCAGCATCTAATATTGCTACTAATGCAACTTCAGGAATATCTAATCCCTCTCTTAAAAGATTTATCCCAACTAATACATCAAATTCTCCAAGTCTCAGATCTCTTATAATTTTCATTCTTTCTATTGTTTCAATATCTGAATGCATGTATGTAGTTTTTATACCTAAATCTTTTAAATATTTAGTTAAATCCTCTGCCATTCTTTTTGTTAGAGTTGTTATAAGAGTTCTAAATCCCTTTTCTGTAGTCCTCTTAATCTCAGCATATAAATCATCTATTTGACCTTCCACTGGTCTTATTTCTATAACTGGATCTATTAATCCTGTCGGTCTTATGACTTGCTCTGCTATATTAGTTGAATGATCTATTTCATATTGACTTGGAGTTGCACTCACAAAAACCACTTGATTCATTTTATCTTCAAATTCTGTAAATTTTAATGGTCTGTTATCATATGCACATGGCAATCTAAATCCATATTCAACCAATGTATCCTTCCTAGATCTATCACCTGCATACATCGCTCTACATTGTGGTAAAGTAACATGACTCTCATCTATAAACATCAAATAATCATCAGGAAAATAATCAAGTAGTGTCTGAGGTGGAGTTCCCGCAGCCCTACCATCTAGTATTCTTGAATAGTTTTCTATTCCACTACAATATCCCATTTCTCTGATCATTTCTATATCATAATTAGTTCTTTGTCTTAACCTTTGAGCTTCTAATAATTTTTCCTGACTATTAAGTTCTCTTAATCTATCTTCTAATTCATCTTCAATTCTACTTATAGCTTTTTCTAAAACTTCTGGAGAAGTAGCAAAGTGAGATGCCGGAGAAATTGAGACATGATTTCTTTCTCCTAATATGTTTCCAGTTAAAACATCAAACTCCCTAATTCTTTCAATTTCATCTCCAAAAAACTCTACTCTAATTCCTTTGTTAGAAGATGATGCAGGAATTATATCTAAGGAATCTCCTCTAACTCTAAAGCTTCCTCTTGCAAAATCTATATCATTTCTTTCATATTGTATCTCTATAAGCTTTCTCATTATCTCATCTCTATCTCTTTCCATTCCTGTTCTTAAAGAAATAGTTAGCTTTTTGTATTCTTCTGGATTACCTAAACCATATATACAGGACACAGACGCAACTATTATTACATCTCTTCTTTCTAATAAAGCTGATGTAGCTGAATGTCGAAGCTTATCTATTTCATCATTTATAGATGCATCCTTTTCTATAAATGTATCAGTTTGTGGTACATAAGCTTCGGGTTGATAGTAGTCATAGTATGACACAAAGTATTCTACAATATTATTAGGAAAAAATTCTTTAAATTCAGAGCACAATTGAGCTGCTAATGTTTTATTGTGAGCTAGAATAATTGTTGGCTTTTGAACTCTTTGTATTATATTAGCCATTGTATATGTTTTACCTGATCCAGTTACCCCTAATAAAGTCTGACCCCTCTCTCCCCTTTTTATTGAATTTACTATACTTTCTATAGCTTGTGGCTGATCTCCAGTTGGCTTAAATTTTGATTCAATCTTAAATTCTGGCATCTTTTTCACCCCCATAAATTTTATTTATTATGTTTATATTTTATCCTTTATATTTGCCTTATACAATCAATAATAATCTTTTTATTAAATAAAAAGAAAGCTTATCGCTTTCTCTTCATTTGCTCTAATACTTTTTTAAAATCATTATTATCTACACTTAATGTATCATCTACTTTAACCATTTTCGGCACAAGAAGCAATCCTAACCTCTTATTCTTCGGTATTATAGTTAAATCGACTATTTCCCCGGAAATTTTTCTAATTTTAACCGAAACATTTTGGATGCTATCTCTAACTATTTTAAATATTTCTACTTCTGAAACTGTCTTCATATTATTAATTTCTATTATTTTATCCCCTCTTCTTATACCAGCCTCATAAGCAGGTGAAGTTGGTGCTACTTCTAATACAGAAACTCCATCATTATCTGTTACATAAAGATATTTTCCAGCCTCTTCAATTTTATTTTGAATTTTAATCATTATTTCATGACCTAATGGTGCAAATACTATGACAATAATTTGTCCAATTACCCCAAACTGTGAAACTTGTGCTATTAAAGTTAATAAGACTCCGTAAATTAATATTCCAATTCCTGAATAAATAGGCTTTTTGATTTTATCTTTAGTGAATGATACAGAATTATAACCTATAACTCCATATAAAGGTATTGCCCCTATTATAGCAGTACTTAAAATCAATAATGTTTCTGCCCTATTTATTATCGGCCACCAATTTGGAGTATCCACAGCTGATGTTGTAACACTTGAAATACTTCCTGAAAAAGCTATAAATATAGCCACTGGTAAAGCCCAATATCTATTATATGCAAATCCACCTACTATTTTATCGTCTCTATTAGAGAAGACAGGTATAGCACCTCTACTACCATCAAAAATAACTAATAATCCTTCAACTACATGCATAATTCCAACGAATGTCATAAGTGATAATATGTTTACATTGATATATGATTCAGTATTGGTTACATTAGCTAAAATTCCCGATAAAATACTTATTATTCCTAAGACTGCTCCAGAATAAGAAAAACATATAAATCTCTTTTTTATAAATAGTAATAAAATTGATATCATAAACATTATTTCTATCCCAGAATTCTCATTAAATATTATTCCTAAACTACTCATAATTAGACTTACTATAGCCCCACCTATTATCCCTAAAGAAATTTGTGATAAAGTAAGTTCTAAAGGGGAGTTAATACTCTCCCCAATAGTCATCTTCTGCATTATTGTTATTCTTTTGTTCTTTAAATAGAACATTACTCCTAAAACTACTAGCATCACTATGTGCATTGGCTCAATTATGGCATATGCTACTGTTCTTAATGTATATAGTACTAACTCCATCTGTGAGCCTCCTATTTTAACTTATCTTTCATTGCCTCTACTGCTTTATTAAATTGTGGGTCTATACTTCTATCATATTCCTTTGATAAAATTTCTTCTGGAATTGTCACTTCAATATCAGGCTTTATTCCAATCTTGTGTATATTTTCTCCATTAGGAGTATAATATTTTGAAGTTGTTACTTTTAATCCACCATTTCCGTCTTTAAATTCTATTAGCTGTTGAACTACACCTTTACCAAAACTTGTTGTTCCAATTATAGTTCCAGCACCATAATCTCTTAATGCTCCAGTAACTACTTCTGATGCTGATGCACTACCTCCATCTATTAATATTACTAAAGGCACACCTTCTGCTTCTCCACCTATAGATTTTGATTCTTGTTTATTACCGTATTTATCTATAGTATAAGTTACAACTTCTCCTTTTGGTATAAATTGTGAAGCTACGTTAACTGCCTCTCCTAAGAAACCACCTGGATTTCCTCTTAAATCCAGAATAATCCCCTTCATACCTTTACCTTTTAGTTCAACTATCTTTTCTTTAAAGTTCTTTGCTACATCCTCATCAAAAGAAGATATTTGTATATATCCTATATTTTCATCTATTATTTCGCCTCTAACTGAAACTACTTTAATTACATCTCTAACTATTGTTATGTCAAGGTCTTTTGAGTTTGCTCTAGCAACTGTTAATGTTACTGGATTTCCTTGTTCACCTTTTATCATAGATATTGTTTTCTCTACATTTGGTTCTGTTATATCTGTACCATCAACTTTTAATATAACATCTCCACTTTTTAATCCTGCAACTTCTGCAGGTGAACCTTCTATTGGTGCGACAACTGTTACTTTATCGTCTTTAATTCCAAGCTGAGCTCCTATTCCTACAAAATGACCTTCACTTTGCTCTACAAATGACTTATATTCATCTGCATTCATAAATACTGTATATGGATCTTTTAGTGACTGTGTCATACCTTTAATTGCAGCTTCTAAAAGAGAATTATCATCTATTTCTCCATCATATTTTGCAAGAAGTGCATCCCTTACTTGAAACAATAAATCATATTTTTTCACATCTTTGATGTCAGTTAAATCTTTTGCAACATCTTCACTTACATTTTTTAAACTTAATCCATTAAATGCAAATACATTTCCCATATAGAAAAACATTACATTTGAAAATAAAAATATTATAACTATTCCTACTATAATTAGTGGCTTTTTAAATTTATTGCTTCTTCTTCTACTGTTATTATCCTCCATATCCTAATACTTCCTTTCATAAAATTCTCTTAACTTATATATACATTATCTATACTCCTAGATTCCTTTAAATATGTTTTAAGTGGAGATAAACTCCACTTAAATTATATCAATTATTTTCTCTTTTTATTTAATATTTTATACATCTAAGAATTTTCTTAATGCAACTATACTTCCTATAGCTCCAACTATCATCCCACCTAAAAGGAATACCCAAGTTAATGTTCCAAGTACGAACACTGGAGAAACCAATGTAACTAAGAACATATTTGATACTATGTATCCATAAGCCCATTTATATAATACATATAATAATAAGCTTGAAAGTAATGAACCAATTGTCCCAATTATCATCCCTTCAATTATAAATGGCCATCTTATAAACCAGTCAGTAGCTCCTACAAACTTCATTATTCCAACTTCTTTTCTTCTTGAATATACTGTAATTTTTGTTGTATTAGTTATTAGGAATATAGATACCCCTATAAATACAGCAAATAATACTAAACCAGCTACCCTAACCCCACCAACAAATTTGCTTATAGTATTTATCATATCTTGTTGATTTGATATATTTTCTACACCACTCATATCTTTTACAGCATTACTAATACCATTCGCATATTCAGGATCTTCTAGTTTTACTATAAATGAACTTGGAAGTGGATTATTTTGTAAATCATATCCTTGTAATAATCCTGGATTATCTTTTAAGCTTTCTTTAAAATTTATAAAAGCTTCTTCTCTAGATTCGTATATTACTTCTTTAGCTCCTTCTTGTTCATTTAGTTTCATTTCTATTTCTCTTTGATCCAATAACTTTATATCATCTTTTAAGAAAACCTTAATTTCAACCTTTGACGCAACATCTTCTATTGCCTTATTAAAGTTTAACCCTAATAAAGTAAATGTACCAAATATAAAGAATGTTATTAGTACAGTAATCATTGCTGCTATACTTAATGTTCTATTTCTTTTAAGACTTTTTAAAGCGTCTATAAAAAAGTACTTTAATGTATTAATCTTCATTTTCGTACATCCCCCTCTTGGTATCTCTTGCTATACATCCTTTTTCTATAGCAATAACTCTCTTCTTCATATTATCAACTATATCTTTAGCATGAGTTGCCATTAATATGGTTGTACCAGCTCTATTTATATCCTCTAATAAATCCATTATTTCTTTAGCAGTTTCTGGATCTAAATTACCTGTTGGTTCATCACATATCAAAACTGATGGATTATTAACTATTGCCCTTGCTAATGCAACTCTTTGCTGTTCTCCCCCTGATAATTCATTTGGAAACATTTTATACTTATGAGAAAGCCCAACAAGAGATAGTACCATAGGAACCCTCTTTCTAATTTCCTTCTGAGAGGCTTCTACAACTCTCATTGCAAAAGCAACATTTTCATATACATTTAATGTAGGTATCAATCTAAAATCCTGAAAAACCATACCTATCTTTCTTCTATAATAAGGCACTTGCCTTCTTGTTATTGTTGAAAGCTTTTTTCCTGCAACTGTTATATCACCAACTGTTGGATCAGTTTCTTTAATTAACATTTTAATAAAAGTTGATTTCCCTGCTCCTGAAGGTCCAACTAAAAATACAAATTCACCTGACTCTATATTTATATTTACATCTGCTAAAGCCTTAACATTATTATCATATAGCTTAGATACATTCTTAAATTCTATCATTTCACAACACCTCGCATCAGCGTATTATTTTAAAGTTGTTAAACCCATAGCGTTATTATAGCATAACAAAGTCTAAGGAAAAACTTTTTTTATGATTTTATAGCTAAGAAAACTTATATTTATTCAGTTTTCTTCAAAATTTTCATTAATTCTTAATAATCTGCAAAGCCTTTACCTAGTGCTTCCGTTGATTCACTTACCGTTAAGAATGCTTCTGGGTTGTTATTTTTTATAAATTGCTTTAGAGTTATAAATTGCTTTGATGATAATACAGTATACACTACCGTCATATTCTCTTTTGTATATCCACCTTTCCCCACTAATATTGTACATCCTCTATCAATATCATTATTTATAAAATCTACAACTAACTTTTCCTTATTTGTAATTATAAATACTTGCTTAACAGGATTTAATCCAGCGATAAATTTATCAACCAATATTCCTATTAATATTGCACTTAAAAGTCCGAATAACCCCTTTTCTACACCAAATGAATATATAGCCAGCAAAGTTACTGTACAATCAGCTAATAATAATCCTTGCCCTATTGGTAAATGAAAAAACTTATTAATAATTTTAGCTATTATACTAGTTCCACCTGTTGAGGCATCTTGATAAAAAGTAATTGCTGTTCCAAACGCTAATACTGCTGAACCAAACACACAAGCTAAAAACAAATTATCTGTTATTGCTTTTGGCTCAAAAAACGCTTCAAAAAACCACATTATTACTGACATCATTATGGTCGCATATATACTCTTTGCTCCAAAAGATCCCCCAATTAAGAAAAATGCAAGAGCAAATAAAATAAAATTAAATATAAGAACTAATATACTTGGATTAATATCTATTAATTGGTTTATAGCTAAAGCTAAACCTGAAACTCCACCTGCTGCTATATCGAGTGGAAAGAAAAAATATTCTAGTCCAAAAGCAACTATTGCTACTCCTATTGTAGATAAAATATATTCTTTTAATTTTTTCATACGTCCTGTCCTTCTCCTCCTAAATAAATAGTCCCATCCTCAACTATTATTGTATATTTTTAAAACCTTCTCCCATAACCTCATGAACTTCACCAACTGTTATGAATGCTTTTTCATCTACTTTTCCTATGTATTGCTTCAATTTTATAAACTCGCTTCTTCCTAAAACTGCATATAAAACGTAAATATCTTTTTCTGTAAAGCCACCAACACCTTTTAAATATGTGCATCCTCTTTCTAAGTCATTCATTATAAACTTTGCAATATCTTTATGCTTACTACTTATAATCGTTACTTCTTTACATGCATGGAATCCTTCAATCACCTTATCAATTGCAATTCCATTAATTATTACTGAAAGAAGTCCATATAACCCTATATTTATACCAAAAGTAATAGCCCCCAATAAGGTTACTATAAAATCTACAGCTAATAAAGACTTACCTATATCAATGTGAAAAAATTTATTTAGTATCTTAGCTATTGTATCTGTACCTCCAGTTGATGCATTAGCATTAAATACTATAGCCATACCTATTGCAGTAATTAAAGTTCCAAATATTGAAGCTAACATTAAATCATTTGTTATAGCTTGAGGATTAAAGAATTTTTCAATTATAGTCATCATTCCCGCTAAACTAAAACTTGAAACTATAGTCTTTACTCCAAAATTTTTTCCAAGAAAAATAAACCCAACAACAAACAACAACAAATCCATAATAAATACTAAAGGCCCAGTTGATATAGCTGGTATATAATAATTTATTACTATTGCAAGACCTGTTAGCCCCCCTGCTGCAATATTGTTAGGTATAAAGAAATATTCTAAAGATAGTGCAACTAAGAATACCCCTAGCAATATTAATACATATTCTTTTATTTTATCATTCATATATATCCCCCTTTCTTAGAGAATTTTTATTATTTTTCCTCATTTTATTATTTTCTATCCAAACCTTATATTAATATTTTCTTACAATAATTAAATAAACTTCATTTACTATTATATTACTAATTTTATTAATTGTAATTTAAAATTTAAAATAAAAAGCTGTAGATAATTCTACAGCTTTAGTGGTAAATATAGCTATTTTTAGTGATCTATTTTAAATTATTATAGTAAGCTTATTATTTTTTTAAAGAAATTGCTTTTTTAGCTTTTTCTGCAACATTAGTAGCTGTCAATCCATATTTCTCTAATAATTGGTTTGGCAATCCACTTTCTCCAAATACATCATTTACTCCAACCTTTAATACTGGTACTGGAATTTCTTCTGTTATTATTTCTGATACTGCTGAGCCAAGACCTCCAATTATGCTATGCTCTTCAACAGTAACTATAGCACCTGTTTCTTTTGCAGCCTTAACTAATATTTCTCTATCTATAGGCTTTAATGTATGAATATTCACTACCCTTGCATTAATTCCTTCTTTTTTTAATTCTTCCTTTGCTTCTAATGCAACATCTACCATTATTCCTGTTGCAACTATTGTCACGTCATTTCCTTCAGTTAATGTTACACCTTTTCCTATTTTAAATTCATAAGTTTTTTCATCATTTATAACATTCACTGCTGCTCTTCCCAATCTAACATAACATGGCCCATCATATTCTGAAATTGCCTTAATAGCTGCTTCAGTTTCTACAGCATCTGCAGGGCATATTACAGTCATATTAGGAATACTTCTCATTAAAGCTAAATCTTCTATAGCTTGATGAGATGCCCCGTCTTCTCCTACTGTTAATCCAGCATGAGTTGCACATATTTTAACATTTAACTTTGGGTAACAAATAGAGTTTCTAATTTGCTCAAATGCTCTTCCTGCTGCAAACATAGCAAAAGTGCTCACATAAGGTACTTTACCACAAGTAGACAAACCTGCAGCAACTCCCATCATATTTCCTTCTGCTATTCCCATATTAAAAAATCTTTCTTCGCAAACAGCTTTAAAATCTGCAGTTTTTGTAGATTTCGAAAGATCTGCATCTAAAACTACTATATTTTCATTTACGTTTGCTAATGATGCTAACGCTTTTCCATAAGCTTCTCTTGTTGCAATCTTCTTACTCATTAATTGTTACCTCCAATTTCTGCTAGTGCTTGCTCACATTGTTCTTTACTTGGTGCTGTTCCATGCCATGCTGCTTGATTCTCCATAAATGAAACACCTTTTCCTTTTATTGTCTTACATACAACTACAGTTGGCTTCCCTTTGCAATTTTTAGCTTTTTCTATTGCATTAAGTATTTCATCTATATCATGACCATCTATAACCAAAACATTCCAACCAAAAGCTTCGAACTTTTTATCTATTGGTGAAGGATTCATAACTTTTGTTATATCTCCATCTATTTGTAATCCATTAAAATCAATAAATGCAGTTAAATTATCTAACTTGTAATGAGCTGCTGACATAGCAGCTTCCCAAACTTGACCTTCCTCAAGCTCTCCATCGCCTAAAAGTGTATAAACTCTATAATTTTTATTATCTATCTTTCCGGCTAAAGACATTCCTACAGCTACTGAAATACCTTGACCTAATGATCCAGTAGACATATCTACTCCAGGTAAGCATTTCATACTTGGGTGTCCTTGTAATCTTGATCCAATCTTTCTTAAAGTATTTAACTCCTCAACAGGAAAATATCCTCTTCTCGCCAATACACTATATAAAACAGGAGCTGCATGACCTTTAGATAAAACAAATCTATCTCTTTCTGCATCCTTAGGATTTTTCGGATCTATGTTCATTTCTCCAAAAAATAATGTAGTTAGTATATCTGCCGCTGATAATGAACCACCTGGATGCCCTGAACATGATTCTGTCAACATTGAAACTATATCTCCACGTACAGTTTTAGCTAATGACCTTAATTCTTCAACATTTTTAATCATTTTATATCCTCCTAAGATTTTAATTTACCTGTAACTATATTGTGCTATATTTTCTAAAATTATTTTAGCATAATATAATTCTTTTGTATATACTATTTATTCTATTTTTTATAGGAAGATATATATTTTCGCTAAAAGTGATATACTATTGCCATATAGTATATCACTTTATTCTTTTTTATATAAAAATAAAAGAAACCCATTGTGGGTTCCTTAAGTATTTAATATACTCTTTTATAATAAATAAAACTTTATGCAAGATTTAAACTAATTAATAAAGCTTTATTAACTTTTTTCATGTCAGCATCTGTCATATGCCCTATTTTTTCTTTTAATCTTTTTTTATCCAAAGTCCTTACCTGCTCTAATAAAACAACAGAATCTCTATTTAATCCATATTCTTCTGAAGAAATTTCAACATGAGTAGGTAACTTTGCCTTATTAATCTGTGATGTTATAGCTGCTACTATAACTGTTGGACTATACTTATTACCTATATCATTTTGAATTATTATAACTGGTCTAATTCCACCTTGCTCTGAACCAATAACAGGACTTAAATCTGCATAAAAAATATCCCCTCTTTTTACTACCATAGTCGTCATTAGAAATATCACACTCCGCAAAGCCAGTTCTCATATTCATTAATATCTGCACATCCGCACTCGAAAGGAAGTTGTGAAAGCTCCAAATTAATTTTTGCCATCTCTTCATAGCCAGCTTTCATTAATTTTAAAAATTCCATATTAAATTGATTTTCATTATATTCTATTAAATTACATTCAATAAATTGACTATTTTTTTTAATTTTAACTGCATTTTTTATAAAATGTAGGTTTTTAACATTTTTAGACATAATTTGCCTCCAGGTAGTAAAAATCTATGTATGAATAAATTATATTGCAAATTATGTCACTTTGTCAAAACTTATGTTTCACTTTTTTTGATTAATTTTCTATTTTTATATTTTTTTGTATTTTTATAGCTTATTAAAAGAGAAATATTATATTTATATTATACTTATTATTTTCTTCCCTTTTTTATATTTGTTTGATTTTTATCTACCTGGCTTTTTATTTTTTCTTAATGTGAAAACTATTTTTTATACTTATGTACTCCATTTTCTTTAACTTCTTAACGTGTACTAATATCAAATTTAAATATTGAACTGGTTATTTTTATTTTATTTACTCTAGCAATCCGCTTTCTAATTGCTTTAATTTTTCAAAATCTCTATATACAATTCTTATTCTGTCTTTTCCATCCTTATCATAAATAATAGCTCCTATTGGAGTTTTTTCTTGTTTATCAATAAAAATTTTAATTTTATCTAAATGATCATTTTTTAAAAACACTTCACATGTAAACTCTATATAAGCTGTATCTCCCCATTCTTCTTGTCCCTCTTTAATTCCATTTTCATCGATGGGATATGATAATAATTTATTTAAAAAGGCTAATGAATGTATCTCATCCATATCATCTTCCATAGCATATTCTTTATTTGAAATACTATCTTTCACTATAACTTTATTATCTTTATATATTTTTGATCTATCTTCCCCAAAATCAATTCTTCCACCAATATCTTTTAAATAATATTGTGTAGTTTCCTCTCTCTCTTCTCCTCTAGCATTTTTCACTATATATTCTACTCTTGTACTATAGCATTCTATTTCTTTTAATGATTTTATTATCTCCTCATTAGTTGGTTCTGCTGTAGCTCTAAATAATATTACTAAAATAATTGATATAAAAGGTATACATACCATAAGTATTAATAATAATTTCTTTTTCATAAATCCTCCTAAAGCTTTACTATTTATAATTACTAATATTAGCTTTAATCAGATTTTATTCATACTTTAATCCTTAACCAACTATATAATTCATAACTTTAGATATATTTTCTATAACTTCAGATGCTACTGTACAATATTTTTCATGAGATGCAAATTCTCCTGCTAATCCATGTATATATGTGCCAAGTAAGGCTGAATTTATAAGTGAATGTCTCTGCCCTATTAAGGCTGAAATAATTCCAGTTAGACAATCCCCCATCCCCCCTGAAGCCATCTTACTATTACCTGAATTATTTATGTAAACATCATTACCATCTGTGATTACAGTATTATATCCCTTCAATACAACTATAATCTCATTTTCCTTTGCATATCTCTTAGCTACCTCTATTCTATTATCCTCAACAAAAGATATAGATTTCCCTATAATCCTTGCCATTTCTCCCGGATGTGGAGTAAATATCGCTTTCCCCTTTAAAACATTCATAATATTCTTATCTCTTGACATTAATTGAAGTGCACCTACATCAACTACGAAAAACTTATCCCCATAACTCCCTATATCACTCAATATATCCTTATATACTTTTTCTTCAGTCATGCCAGGGCCAATTGCAATTACATCAGAATCATTCAATATTTTTTTTACCTTATCAACCTCCTCTATATCTAAAGTCATCGCTTCAATCAACTTACAACTTAATTTATCTTGTACATATTTTGAAGATACTAAAGTTGTTAACCCAGCTCCTGATTTAACGCATGATTCAGTAACTATATATGCTGCTCCTGTATATCCCTTACTACCTGCTAAAATCGCAATTTTTCCGTACTTTCCTTTATGACCATATAAACTTCTCTTTTTCAATAACTTTGAATATTGATCCCTATTTAAAATAAATATATTTTCCGAATTCACTCTCTTTACATACTCTGGGATACCTATATTTAATACATTAAGTTCCCCTAAATAACTTAATGCTTTATATTCAATAAATCCCCTTTTTACCACTTCAAATGTATAAGTTATATCAGCTTCTATAGATGCTCCCATTATCTCCCCACTATCTGCATTTAACCCTGAAGGAACATCAATACTAACTTTCATATCAGAACATTCATTTATAATATTAATTAATTTTATATAAAAAGAATCTAAATTTCTGTTTAATCCTACTCCAAAAATACAATCTATCGTGATGTTGTAATTACTAATTATAGGTATTAAACTTTTAATATCTTCATCAGTAGATACATAAGTAATATTAGTAGTAATTTGTTTTAAAATATTTAGATTAATAGAAAAATCCTTAGAATATTTGCTATTTCTACTTATAATAACTACATGAACATCTTTGTTATTTAAAATTAATTTTCTTGCAATGGCCAATCCATCCCCACCATTATTTCCGTTTCCACAAAAAACAATAAATTTTCCCCTTAAATTAATCACCTTATTTACTACTTCATTTGCTGCATTTTCCATGAGAACTATGCTTGGTATACCAATCTCATCTATAGTATATTTATCTACTTTTTTACATTTATTTGTTGACATTATATACATTATGATTCCTCCAAAATAGCAAAAGCTATTGCTGATGTATTATTATGTGATATTGATAAATTCAATTTATATTCTTTTCCTATTAATTTATCTATATTATCACTTAAAAATACTACTGGTTTCCCTAACTCATCTCTTAAAACCTCTATTTCTCTTAACGAGAACCCCCTTATGCCTGTGCCAAATGATTTGCTTATTGCTTCTTTAGCTGCGAAATTTCCTGCAATTACTTCTGCCCTCATGTTTCTTTCTTTAAACATTTCTATTTCTTTATTTGTAAATACCCTTTCTAAAAAACCATTTGTCTTTTCTACAGCTCTTTCTATTCTATTTATTTCAATTATATCCGTTCCTATTCCAATTATCATAAAAATCACCTCTAATTATATTTTACTATAAATATTAGATTTTATATGATTTTTACTGTTACTTTAAAATTACAAATTAAAATCTGATACATATTCATCAACATATTCTCCTAATATGTCAACAAGGTGTATTGGAGATACTTGATTATCATGTATCAAACTAAGAAGATCTTTAACTTTTTCTTCTATATTTGAAATCTTCTTAATTTCATCCCTTTCTATATTTATTACATTTCCTTCTATTAAATCTTGCCTTTCCGCTTCTATACCAAAAGCTTGTCCACCATAAAAATCCTCACTTATCATCCTATAAGCATATCTACTTTCTTTTTCTTCACTTTTTATAACATTATACAAGCTATCAACAATATACATTTCATTTCCCCCTTCATAAGCTACTAAATAGAACAATTAACTATTACATTAAAAACATAACATAGATAATATCAAAACAATGTCAAACATTGTTTGTCGTGTTTGCAAAATATTCCTCTAAATTTTTACATTATTTTCTCAACAATTTTAAAATATCCACAATTTATTAAGTTAAATAAAATATTTGTCTAAAAATATCGTTTATCGTTTGTCGAATTTGGTCTTTTCCCATTATTCGGTTTATCTAATTTATAGTTATATTGCTGATTTAGTAATAATATTAGCTTATTATTGTTAAAATATATTTAATGCTAGTATTTAAATATAAAAAAAATATTTTATATAATGTAAGAATATAAAATGTAAATTTATAATAAATATTTTAAATAGTTATTGATATTGTTAATAATTAGACATATAATAATTTTTGTGATAGTTATTATTATATAATATTAATTTTAAGGCAGGTGTTGATTTATGAAATCTTTAGAGCTTAAAAAGGATATACACTGGGTTGGAGCTCTTGACCCAAATTTGAGAATTTTTGATATTATTATGTACACACCTTATGGAACAAGCTATAACTCATACGTAGTTAAAGGTAGTGAAAAGACTGCTGTATTTGAAACTGTAAAGGCTGAGTTTTTTGATGAATATATAGAAAGATTAAGAGATTTAGATATAGATATTTCTAATATTGACTATATTGTCGTTGACCATACAGAGCCTGATCATGCTGGATCAGTTGCTAAGTTGTTAGAAATTTCACCAAATGCTAAAGTAGTAGGTTCCGCTCCCGCAATTAAATTCATGAAAAAAATTGCAAATAGAGATTTTGAATCTATAACAGTTGGAGATGGAGATACTTTAAGTTTAGGAAATAAAACTTTACAATTTATTTCAGCTCCATTCCTACATTGGCCAGATTCAATCTACACTTATGTTCCTGAAGATGAAATTTTAATAACTTGTGATTCATTTGGATCTCACTATTCATCCGAAGCAATAATAAATAGTAAAGTTGAAAATAAAGATCATTATATGGAAGCACTAAAATACTACTTCGATTGTATTTTTGGACCATATAAGCCATATGTATTAAAAGCTATTAATAAAATTGAAAACTTAAAAATTGATATGATTTTACCAGGACATGGTCCAGTTCTAGTTGAGGAACCAATGAAAATAGTTGAAACTTATAGAGAGTGGAGTACTCCTGCAAGTCCAGCTGAAGATGGAAAGAAAATTGTTACAATCCCTTATGTTTCAGCATATGGCTACACTGAAACATTAGCTAAAGAAATAGCTAAAGGTATAGAAGCTGCTGGAAATATTGAAGTTAGATTATTCAACGTTATACATCATGAAATGGGTGATATAATTAACAGTATAGGAGAATCTGACGGATTATTATGCGGTTCACCTACTATAGTTGGTGAATTACTTGAGCCAATTCGTGATATACTTTCAAAATTAAATCCAATTGTTCACGGTGGAAAATTAGCCGCTGCATTTGGATCATACGGTTGGAGTGGCGAAGCTATCCCTAGGATGGAAGCAAGATTTAAAGAATTAAATATGAAACTTTATGGACCTAGCCTAAAAATAAATTTCAAACCATCAGATGATGAATTAAAAGAAGCTTATGATTTCGGATTAGGATTTGGAGAAATTATTGTAGGTAAGAAGACTTTTACACCTATGACAAAGACTAAAACAACTGTAGAAGAAATTCCTACAGAAGGTGGCCTAAAGCTATGGAAATGCGTAATTTGCGGAGAAATCTTCGAATCTGAAACAGTTCCTGAAATTTGTCCTGTATGCGGAGCTGGAAGCGATCAATTTATTGAAATTAATAGGGAAGAAACAAATTACTCAATTGATACAGAAGAGACCTACGTAATCATAGGTAATGGTGCTGCAGGGTTCTATGCTGCGAAAGCTATAAAAGAAAGAAATTCTAGTGCTATTATTAAGCTTATATCAAATGAACCAGAACATTCATATGTTAGAACTCAACTTTCTGATTTAATAACAGAAGAAATTGATGATACTTTCTATCTTGCAAAAGAGAATTGGTATAAAGAAAATAATATAATTGAAATTCTTGGAGCTAATGTAGATAGCATAGATAAAGAAACAAAAACAATAAAATTAGATAATAAACAAGGAATTCGTTATGATAAACTAGTTTTAGCAAACGGTAGCTACAACTTTGTTCCTCCAACTAAAGTTAAATTAAATGATTCAGACGTAGAAATAAATTCTTGGACTTATACTACTATTAAGGGAATTCATACAATCAAAAAACTATCTGATGTAGAAAACCTAAAAAATGAATTACCAAATTCAAAAAATGTTGTTGTTATTGGTGGTGGATTATTAGGATTAGAAGCTGCTTGGGAGATTCAAAAACGTGATATTAATGTTACAGTAGTTGAGTTAGCAGAAAGAATGCTTCCTCGTCAATTAGACACAGAAGGCTCTAATTTATTTGAAAGCTTAGTTAATAAAACTTCAGTCAATGTACTATTAGGAGAAGCTGTTGATTTCATAAATGCAGATGAAACTGGAGTTAAATCAATTCAACTAAAGAGTGGAAAGATAATTGATGTAGATACTATTATATACTCAGTTGGAGTTAGATCTAATATCTTCTTAGCTCAACCTGTAGGAATTGAATGTAATAGAGGTATTGTTGTAGACCAATATATGCAAACAAACGTAGAAGATATTTATGCTTGTGGTGATGTAGCTGAACTAGATGGAGTTTATTATGGAAACTGGCCAGCTGCAATAGAGATGGGAAAAGTTGCTGGTGCTAATGCTACTGGTGATAATATTAAATTCGAAAAATTTGTTTCATCAACAGTCTTTGCAGCAATGAATACTCAAATATTCTCTGCTGGAACTATAAACTTCGATGATCCTACTTTAGAAAAAATAGGTTATGTTGATAATGCTAATAATAAATATTCGAAACTATTCTTTGCTAACAATAAACTTGTAGGCGGAATACTAATTGGTGATATATCTTCTTCAGTTAAAATAATAAATGGAATTCAAAATGAAGAAGATAAGTCAACTGTATTAAGTAAAGGTACAATATAAATTTTAATTTGAAGTACCATACTAAATGTAAAAGGGTAAGCTCTATTTTATTGCTTACCCTTTTACACTATTTATTTTAATTTATATTTTAAGCTTTAATTTGCAAAGTTATCTAAATTCTCGGTTTGTTCTAATTCTTTATCAATCCTTCTATTTCCTACGAATTTAAAATCTTCTGCAACAACTTCTGCTATATATTTTTTATTTCCGTCCTTATCTTCATAGCTTCCAGTTCTTAATCTTCCACTTAAACTTATATAACTTCCTTTCCTCATATATTGACAGACTACCTCTGCTTTTCTTCCCCAAACTGTAACTGGGATTAAATCTGCCTTTCTTGTGCCATCTTGCGCCTTAAAATTTCTATCTACAGCAATTATAAATCTAGTAAATACTTTATCGCTTCCCTCTAATGCTCTAAGTTCAGGGTCCTTTATTAATTTTCCTAATAAAACTATTTTATTCATTTTTGCACCTCCTGAATATTTCTTCTTTGAGTATATCCACTTAGTATTTTTCTATACAAAAATAAACAAAATATTATTCATTTTAAGTAAATATTTTATTCTAAGTTAAAAGTTAAGAAACCATTTAGATTCTTAACTTTTGAAACTACTTTATTTTTGTTATTGATAAAACTGAATTTATTTCAGCTCCTAGAATTAATATCATTGATGTAATATAGAGCCAAGTCATTAATATAAATACTGCTCCTAAACTTCCATATAATCTAGAATAATTAGCTATATTATTAATATAATATGAAAATGCTAACGAAACTATTATCCATCCCAAAGTAACTACGATAGCACCTGGAAAAACCTCTCTCCAAGGAATCTTTTTAGCTGGAGTGTATCTATATATACATGCAAATATCCATATCATCGCAAGTATTACTATTATATACCTGCTTATATTCCATATATTCTTTATTATATTATGAAATGGAAATACTGATATTAAATATTTACCTATTACTTCTCCAAATACTAACATAGCTAAAGTTAACATTATTATTAACGCTAAAGCTAATGTAAAAAATATTGCTATAAATGCTCTTTTTATAAAAGATCTATGTTCCCTAATATCATAAGCCTTATTAACGCCCTTTATTACAGCTCTGAATCCTGAGGATGCAGACCACATTGTAATAGCAATAGATGCTCCTAATAAGCCTGCATTTTGAGTATCTACTATCTCAATTACTGTAGTATCTACCAAAGTAAAAACATTATTTGGCAATATAGCCCTTAATCCATCTAAAATATCTACTGAATTTAATCTACTAAATCCTATTAATGTTAATAAAAATATTAAAAATGGGAAAAAAGCTAATATCAAATAATATGCAAGTTGAGCCCCTAAAGCAAATATATCATCATTATTAATTTTTACAATGAAATATATTATGCTATCTATAACAGACCTCTTATTCTCATTCTTATCCTTACTCATTAAACCACCACATTATTTATTATTTAATATTTTATATTATATATCAAATTTATTAAATATATTAATTTATAATATTCTATCTTATTTTTGTTACTTTATATATAATACTACAATAATTTAAAATATATAAGCAAAGCTATCTATTTCTTTCTAAAAAACTTCCAATATAGTATAATTTCTATGTAAACTATTTAAAATGGAAAGGGTGTTATGATGAATTATATATTAGAAAATGAAAACATAAAAATTTCTGCTGATACCTTTGGTGGAGAACTTAATAACTTAATTAGCAAAAAAGATTCAATTGAATACTTATGGAATGGAAATGCAGAGTATTGGAAGTATCATTCTCCAATATTATTCCCTATAGTTGGAAAAGTTAAAAATGGAGAATATACTGTTGATAATAAAAAATATGAATTACCACAACATGGTCTAGCAAGGACTAGAGAATTTAATATGATTGAAAAAGACAATAATCATATTGTATTTGAACTTTTATGGTCTGAAGATACATTAAAAGTATATCCATATAAGTTTTCTTTAAAGCTTTCATATGAACTTTTAGATAATGGAGTTAAGGTTGGTTATAATGTTACAAATCTTGATAACAAAGATATCTACTTCTCAATTGGTGGACATCCTGCATTTATGTGCCCATTAATGGACGGAGAAAAATTTGAAGATTATTACTTTGAGTTCAACAAGAAAGAAAATTCTGATTCAATGGAACTTAACGGTAACTCTGGCTACTTCACAGGTATTAAAAAACCATTTTTTAATAATGAAAGTATTATAAACTTATCTTTAGATTTATTTAAAGATGATGCTATAGTTTTTGGTGATTTAGATTCAAATATAATAAGTTTAAAATCTAAGAATCATAATAAAAGTTTATCTATGGATTTTTCAGGTTTTCCTTATTTAGCTATATGGACTAAACCAACAGGAGCTCCTTTTGTTTGTATAGAGCCTTGGTATGGGCACTCAGATTTTGATAATTTTGATGGAGAGTTTAAAGATAAGGAGGGAATTCAAAAACTTAGTGTTGGAGAATCCTTTACTGCTAGTTACAACTTATGTATAAAATAATCTTTAGCTAACTATATAACTATCAATTTTATAAACTAACCTTTAATTTATAGAACCGAAACTTATATTAATTCATATTAAATATAAAATATCGATAACAGGTATATACTTAATAACTGTTATCGATATTTCCTATATTTCTAATTTTACAATTAAATTATAATTGTATTTGTACTTTTTAAACATTAATTCGTTAATGCGATTGCCCTAACAGGTGAAGCATCTCCATCTTCTATCTTTAACGGAGTAGCCACTAAAGTAAATTCATCAGCATTTATATTATCCAAATTCGTTAGATTCTCAATTATGAGTTTACCTCTAGATAACACAACATTGTGTATTTCAAAATCTATACTATCAAATTTATCAATTGAAATAGCATCTATTCCTATACCTCTTAAACTAAAATCACAAATCCATTTAGCTGCCTCTTCTGTTAGGCTTGGAAAGTCATTAAAATAATTTTGGGTTCCCCAATAATTCTCCCATCCTGTTTTTAATATTAAGAAATCACAATTTCTCAATTTTTCTTCATATTGAATTAAATCACTAATCTTTACTTCCTTAATATTAGAAATATCAATCATAAATGCTATTCCTATAAATTCACTTATATTAAATTCTTCAATGGTTTTTCCTTTGTTAATCATATGACTTGGTGCATCTATATGAGTTCCTGTATGCGTACATAGTCTCAAGAGTTTCTCATTGAATCCATCTTTTTCAATTGTAGCTATATTATATATTTCAGGTTTCTCATCTTTTGTATATGTAGTCATATTCTTATTTATAGTGTGACTTAAATCAATAACTCTCATTTATACTCTCCCTTTATTATTTTATTTAATTATATCCCACTCTTTTGGAAGTAAATTCTTATACTTTAAAGTAAAATATCTATCATCTATGAGTAATATTCTCCCCTTATCTGTTTCAGTCCTTATAACTCTTCCAGCAGCTTGCATTACTTTATTTATTCCTGGATATATATATGCATAATCAAATCCCTTTTCCTCATAATAATCTTTTATTATGTCTCCTTCGTTAGATATTTTAGGAAATCCTACTCCAACTATTATACTTCCTATTAGCCTATTCCCTGGCAAATCTATCCCCTCAGAAAAAATTCCTCCTATAACACAAAAAGCTAGTATATTTGCACCATCTTGAAACTTATTTATGAAATCCTCCTTTTGAGATTCAGTTAAGACTTCATCCTGACAAATAGTATTATTATCACCATATAACTCTATGTATCTTTGATATATCTGCTTTAAATATTGATAAGAAGGTAAAAACACCATGTAATTACCAATTTGTTCATTTGCAAATTTGTAAATCAATTCACATAGATTATCAATATTATTTTCCCTTTGCTTAAACCTCATATTAAGCGGATGACCATAGATTTTTAAATTTTCCTTTTTAAATGGTGATGGTAATTTCATTCTATAGCTCTTTTCATTGCCCCCAAGCAAATCTATATAATAATTAATTGGTGTTAGTGTTGCCGAAAAAATTGTAGTAGAATAACTTCCCTGTACGACTTTAGATAAATTCTTAGATGGATTAACACAAAACAACTTAACCTTAACATCATTCTTAGTAACTTCTACTAAAGTTACGTATTCATCGCTATATAGTTCTGAAATTGATATGAAACTTCTTACTTCAAAATATAAATCTCTTATTTCATCATAGCCTTCTGTATTTACAGACTTTATAAGGTATTCATCACATTCCTTTAAAAATATTCTCAGCAATTTATATAAATCTTTATACTGCTCTTTTTTATAAATACTATTACTTTCAATTTCTTGAACTTCCCTTCGTATTTCTATTAATTCCTTATTAATAGAATTTAGTACCTTATATAAGTTAGGTACTTTACCCTTTATAAGTTTACTTGCTTGCATTATCTTACCCTTATAAATTTCCGCACTGAACATATTTCTAGCTCTATCCACAAGGTTATGACCTTCATCCACAAGTAATATATTTTTATCAACATCTTCCTCAAAAAAGCGTTTCAGTTTAGCCCTAGGATCAAAAGCGTAATTATAATCACATATTATTATGTCACACCATAAACTCAAATCTAATGATAACTCAAAGGGGCATACTTTATTATCTCTCGCATATTCTTCGATTTTTCCTCTCGTAAAATCATCTTCTTTTCCCAGCATATCAAATATAATATTATTTACTTTATCATAGTAATCTACTGCATATTCACAATTCTCTGGATTGCAATTAGTTTTATCTTTAAAGCATATTTTTTCCTTAGATGTTAATGTAATATTTCTGCATTTAAGTCCATTATCCTTTAATTTATTCACTGCCTCTTCTGCTACCGTCCTAGTTATTGTTTTAGCAGTTAAATATACTATTCTTTCTCCTCTATCTTCTCCTAAAGATTTCACGGCAGGAAATATAGTAGATATTGTTTTACCTATTCCTGTAGGTGCCTGAGCAAATAGCACAGCATTTTCCTTTATTGTATTAAAACAAGTAACTGCTAACTCCTTTTGACCTTTTCGATAATTATCAAAGGGAAATTTTAATGTTTTTATAGATTCATTTCTTAGACTATTTAATTTAGACTTTAATAATATCCATTTCTTATATTCATTTATTATAAAATCAATATACTCTTCTAATTCATTAAATTTAAATCTCTTATCAAAGCTTTTTACTTCTTCAGTTTCTATATTAAAATAACTTAATCTTACGCTTATTTCTTCTAATTTATTTTGAATAGAATATATATATGCATAAAATTTACCTTGAGCCCAATGTAATTCATTATAATCTTCCTCTATAAATATAAGTGATTTCATTGTGGATTTTATTTCTTCTATGTAAATATTAGTATCTTCTATAATAATACCATCAGCTCTTCCTTCTACTAATAATGTTATATCTTCAATTTCGAAGGCATGTTCCATTCTTACTTCTTTCTGATACTGACTATATATATCCTCATTACTGCTCTGTAGCTTTTGATGTGCCAATGTACCTTCTAAAGCTCTACTTTTCCCCATATATCTATCATCTAAACTACCAGTTTTCAAGACATATTCTATTATTCCTCTAACAGATTCTTTAATAATTATTTTTTTCTTCATTAAAGTTCTTTCCTATCTATATATTTTAAATAATCCATGCTTCTACTTTTACTATTTCATTTAAATAAGCATATTAACTATTTAATATATTGCTAGTATTAATTAATTATTTCATTAAGCAAAATATATATATATTATAATCCTAAAAACTAATATTTAATAGGATATAAAATCAATAAGGTACTGCTACTTATTATTAACAATACCTTATTTTGAAAGCTTTTATTTAATTGAATTAATAGTTTGTGATAGATTATTTATGCTATTAGTAAGACTCTCCAGCTTTCCTTCTATTCTTATTAATAAATATAAGGAAATTGCTATAGGAAAACCTAGATTAGCCACTAAATTAACTACCTCTTCCATAAAATCACCCCACTATTTACATATGCACTTAAGTGAGGATTTTTTAATTTATATATTAATTTAATATAGTTTTTATAATATTTATTCTGAATGATATTCATTCACTATCTTTTGAACTAATTTTTTTATAGCACTCGCTTGTGCAATAAGTGACATTACAATAACAAATGTTCTTATACTATTTTCATCTTTTTCATTTAATTTTAATTCTGAAATTATACTATCTAACTTTTCTTCATTTACAGCTGGCTTACTTAGGAAATCTTTAAAGCTTTCACTTTGAGTTTCTGAAAATATCTTATATGCATTTTCCCAAGATATTATATCATCTGATCTATCATTTATTTCATTAAATGCCAAACTGAAAACCTTTTTAATTTCTTCCGTTGTCAATACTGGCCTCATGTAGCTTAATAGTACTAATTGTATAAGATGTATTTTAGTATAGCCTCTCTTTTTTCCATCCTCTGGTTTGCTAATAACTTCGCTCTTTATATAATTTTGCACTATATTATTTGTATATTTATCCTCTATAAATTTATCATTTAAAAAATCTATAACTTGAGATAAAAATAGATCATATTTAGGTAAATCATTATAGCCAACCATGGTACTATTAGACATTTCTTCTGCAATTTCTGTTATATAATTAGTATCTATTTTTTTTACCATTATATCCACCTCTAAAAACTTATTCTTATTTTAATTATATAGTATATATAAACTTATTACAAGTTACTTCTGCCTGTTTAATTTTATTCTATTATTTCTTTAAAAGTCAATAAAAAATAATTGTCGCTTTTTTAATTTTTAATCTAAACCTCATATCTGTTATTATTTTTTACATTTTTTTCTTTTTTTATTAGTTTTTTTTTAATTTTATTTTTCTAAGATCTCTTCTTTCTTCTTTATAAGTTAGTAGACAAGCCATTCTACATTTTTTTACTATTTCCCTAGAAATTTGATTAAATAGTATTGACTTTTCTAATTTATGGTAGTATATTGTATTTATGACTTTGAAAGGCAAATTAAATGTGTATTTTTTTAAAATATTTCTCTTTTCTGTTGACTTTTAATTACATTTTTAGTAATATTAACTTGCAAGATGTCGAAACTTGTTTTAAGGAGGAAATATAATGAAATCAACTGGTGTAGTAAGAAGAGTAGATGAATTAGGAAGAATAGTTATTCCTATTGAATTAAGAAGAACATTAGATATAGCTGAAAAAGATGCTTTAGAAATCTATGTAGATGGAGAGCAAATAATCTTAAAGAAATATGAACCAGCTTGTATCTTCTGTGGAGATGCTAGAGATGTTGTAAACTATAAAGGTAAAAACATCTGTAAAAATTGCTTAACTGAATTAAAAAAATAATTTTTAATACTTATATTTAAAAAGTTATTTATAATTAAATCCCCTATGACTTCATAAAATCATAGGGGATTTAATTATAGTTCTGTTGAGTACTTATAAACTTCTTTTTTAGGTATATTTCTTTCTTTTGCAACTAATTTTATAGCTTCTTTTTTTTCTATTCCACTTTCTATTAGCTTTATTAAATGTTCTTCTATTGTTAAATCGCTCCATAAAGCCTCTTTTTCAGCTTTTATTTCATCCTCAGATTTACCTTCAATAACTAAAACAAACTCACCTCTCGGTCTATTTTCTACAAAATAATTTAATGCTAATGATATTCTACCTCTATAAATTTCTTCATGAAGCTTCGTAAGTTCTCTACATATCGCAATTTTTCTATCACCTATATTATTTAATAAATATTCTAAGGTATCTAATAATCTATGTGGAGCTTCATATAATATTATAGTATCTCTAACATTTTTAATTTCTTCAACTACAGGTTTTCTATCTTTATTTTCTCTAGGTAAAAAACCTCTAAATATAAACTTTGTTGTATCTAAACCTGAGTAAACCAAAGCAGTAGTTATTGCTGTTGCTCCTGGTAATACTTCAAATTCTATTTCTTGTTCTATACACTTTTCAACTATAACACTTCCTGGATCAGATATCCCCGGAGTGCCGGCATCAGTAATAAGTGCTATATTCATTCCATCATTTAATTTATTTATTATATCTTCACTTCTTCCTTGTTCATTATGTTTATGATAGCTAAATAAACTTTTCTTTATATTAAAATGATTTAATAGTTTTAAACTTTGCCTAGTATCTTCTGCAGCTATGATGTCTGCATTTTCTAATACTTCTAATGCCCTCAATGTTATATCCTTTAAATTACCTATTGGAGTTGGTACTAAATACAACTTACCTTTTTCCATAAATCTATTCCTCCCTACCATATATTCTATTTAATTCATCTGAATAACTACCATCCTCATTATATACATATAGTGGTGCTTCCCATTTCAAATATGCTCCACCATCACGTTGACCTTCAACTAATACTATATTAGGAGCCTTTTTACTATTTGGCTGGATCATTTGAACTCTCTTAGGTTCAATCTTATGCTTTCTCATAAGCTCAAATATATCTATTAATCTCTCAGGTCTATGTACCATATACATTCTTCCATTATCCTTTAAAAGCTTTCTAGCTGCTATTATCACATCTTCTAATGTACATAAAATTTCATGCCTAGCTATTGCTAACTTATCATTAGGATTTAATATTCCTGAGTTATTTAATTTATATGGAGGATTAACTGTTAAAACATCAAATTTTCCTAATTGATTTAAAAACTTGATATCCTTTAAATCAGCATTTTCAAATTTAACAACACTTTCTAATTCATTATACTTACTGCTCCTTTTAGCCATTTCAACCATTTCATTTTGAATTTCTATTCCTATTACTTCTTCTGGCTTATACTTTCCATATAATAAAAAAGGAACTATTCCAGTACCTGTACATAAATCTATAACTCTATGTTTTTTCTTTACATTTGCAAAGTTTGACAGTAAAACTGCATCTACACCAAATCTAAAGCCTGATTTTTTTTGAATCAGATATAAGTTATCTAATTGTAAATCATCGATAGATTCATCTTCTAATAAATTCACATCTTTATTCATTTTAAATACCTCGAATTATTTCTATAACTATATTCTTATTATCAACCATTATTATAAACTAATACTATTAATTAGAAATTCATTATCTTTATTTATATCTATATTATTGCTTTGTAATCTTTCTAAATTATATCATATAAATCAATTACTTTATAAATATTTTATTAAAGTTCAATTTACATGATATAAACAAATAAACTCCGCCAAATTTTGACGGAGTTTATAATACAATATTAATAAAATTCTAATTATAGTACTCTTCTCGCAGCGTAGAATGATGTAACTGGTGAAACTTTAACATAATCTCCAGGTTGAGGAGCATGTATATATTGACCTCCACCTACATATATTCCAACGTGGTCTGAACCATAAGTAAATACTAAATCTCCTGGTTGTAATTCTCCATATGAAACTGGAGTTCCAACATTTATTTGAGTATAAGTAGTTCTTGTTATATCTATTCCTGCTGCATTTCTAAATACAAAGCTAGTAAATCCTGAACAGTCAAAACTATCTGGTCCTGTAGCTCCAAAAACATAAGGTCTACCAATATATCCATATGCAAAATCTACTATTGCATTACCTGTAGCTGATGATCCAGATCCAGGTCCTCTATTTGGTATACTAGCTGCATTTTCTTGAGCTTGTAGCTCTTCTACTTTAACCTTAGCAGCTTCTATTGCATTATTAATCTCTTCTGTTACGATAGGGCTTTTAAGTTGATTATCTCTGATACTTCTTAATTGGCTTATAGCACTTTGAAGCTCAGTAATAGAACTAGATGATTCTAGTATTGCTAGTTGTGGTTCAACTAAACTTCTTTCTGCAACAGATAAGAACTCTTCATCAAATTTAGCTTGTTCAGCTTTTGCATCTGCAACAAGAGCTTCTTGCTCCTTCTTCTTACCTTCTGACTCAGCTAAGACTTTTTTAGTTTCCTCATTTATTTTAGCTATTTCATTTGATTTTTCTTCTAAAGAAGTAACCTTCTCATCTAACTTTTCTTTCTTATCTACTAAATCTTTTACTATTTTCTTATCAATATTTACAAGTCTAGTAGCAGAATCTAATTTAGATATAAGATCGCTAAAACTATCTGCACTAAATAAAAGTGTTAAATAACTACCTTGTCCACCTGATTTGTATAGCTCTCTTAATCTCTTTCCTAATACTTCTTCTTTTTCTGAAATATCAACCTTTGAAGTTTCGATTTCTTTCTTAGTGTTTTCAATTTCATCCTTAATAGAATCCATTTGCTTTTGATTATTGTTCACCTTTTCTTCTAATGGAGCTATTTGTTCATTTAAACCATATATCTTACCTTGAATATCTTCTATTTTCTTATTTATGTCATCATACTTTTGTTGATTTTCTATTACTTCCTGATTAGGAGTAGCAAAAACTGGTGTTACTGAAGTTATTGTTAAAGCACCAGCCATAACAATAGATAAAATCCTCTTTTTCATAAGTGTTTGGTCCTTAGACCATCCCCCTCTCCCTACGTGATATATTACCATTATAACACTTATGGAAAGCTTGGACAATGGTAATTTTTTAAAAAATGAGATATTTAGACAATGTAAATGTATACTGTACATATCTGGATAATACTTAGTTATGTAAATATAACTAATTTTATCTAAATCTCTCTATAATTATATGTTGTATACTATCGTTTTTATAATAGTTTTATGAATAATTTCTATATAAATTTATTAGCAATGTCATTAATAACTTCTATATAAAATTATTAATGACATTGCTAATAATACTATTGCTATAAAAAGTTCATTCAAATAAAAATACAGGAATATATGAAATTATATATTCCTGTATTTTTTAAGCATCTTATTTTGAACAAAAGATGCAATAGCAATAGTAAGTATAAATATTATTACTATATACTTTGATTGTTCTATGAATATATAATCTAATGCGCCTAAAATAATTCCTGCAAAACCTATAGATATATTAAATATTCCGTTAAGCTTCATAAACTTTTCAATATCACTATAGACTCCACTATCCTTCAGAAAATTCTTCATTTTTTTACTTTTTAATGATAAAAATCCCATTAATATAAATCCTATGCTACCTAAAATAATAACTATAGTACTTCCTCTCATTACTTTGACCTCCAATTAAATTATGCTTATATAAACTTTAAATCTTAAAATAATTTCATAACGTTTCATTAAGCTCATTAATATTTACTTTTAACGATCTTAAACAAATTAAAAGTAAATATACGATATACCCTAAACAAAGTTTATAATTTACTTAAAAGATACCATATTTAATAGTCATAAGTAAAGATATTATAAATATAACTCTACTTCTATTTGGCTATATAAAATCATTATAATTTTATATTAATACTATAACTTAATCATAATAGGTTTCACCTAAATAATTTAATATTTTATTTTAAAAGTGTTGACATAATAGATTATACTTACTATAATTATAATGTACTTCGGGGTGTGGCGCAGATGGGAGCGCGCGTGGTTTGGGACCATGAGGTCGCAGGTTCAATCCCTGTCACCCCGACCAAAGAAATCCTCTCTATTCGAGAGGATTTCTTATTTTTTTATAATTTATGAAATGGATTTATTTATATAGCTAGTTACAATCTATATAATCATGTACTTCATTAAGTTTATCGTCAAATCCAATAGATTTACAAGAAATTAATACTATTGGTATTATTGATATATAGGCACACAATATTAATATCCACATAAATCTTATCCCCTTTTCAAAATTCTACTTACAATCAGTATATGAAAAAGATTTCATTATTGCTATAAATTTTTAAGTTTTTTATATATAAATAAAACTTTTAATAAAATTATTACTACATCTAAGCTATATATTTAGCTTACTATAATATTGTTGAACAGTATTTAAAAGGAGGTTTACATATATGAATAATATTAAGGCAGTCATATTTGATTTAGATGGAACATTAATAGATTCAATGGGAATATGGGCACAAATAGATGAAGAATACCTAGGAAACTTTGGTTATCCTGTCCCTGAAAATCTTCAAGAAGAGATAACTCATCTTACTTTAACGGAAACAGCAACCTACTTTAAAAACAAATTTAATATAACTGATGATATAGATAAAATAATTTCAACATGGCATGATATGGCTTTTTATCACTATTCCAATACAATCAAATTAAAAGAAGGCGTCATTTCATATTTAGATTTATTAAAAGAAAAAGGCATTAAAATAGCATTAGCAACTAGTAATTCTGTTCAATTATTAGAAGCAACATTAAAAAATAATAATATATATCAATATTTTGATGCGATAACTACAACTGAAGAAGTAAAGAAATCAAAGGATAATCCTGATATCTATTTATTATCAGCTAAAAAACTAGGTATATCGCCTGAAAATTGCTTAGTATTCGAAGATATAGTACAAGCTGTTAAAGGGGCTAAGCTTGCCGATATGCACGTTTATTCAATATATGATAAAGTATCTGAAAGTCAAAAAGATGCTTTAATAGAATTATCAGATAAATACATACTTAGCTTTAATGAACTATTATAAATAAAAAAGGAATTGATATATCAATTCCTTTTTTCACTATTTTTAAGCTCTAGTAACTCCATATTTCTTTTCTAATTCTTTTACAACATCTAGATACTTTCTTTGTTGCATTTCTTGTAATAGCTTATTAACTATTTGAGGCTTAACTTCTTCAAATGCCATTTCTTTTCCTTCATTTTTATCTTCAACTTTTATTAAATGGTATCCAAATTGTGTTTGAACTGGTTCACTTACAACATTTATATCCAATTTGAAAGCTACATCTTCAAACTCAGGAACCATCATACCTCTTCCAAATGCACCAAGATTTCCACCTTCTTCTTTTGAAGGACAAGTTGAGTATTTCATAGCTGCCTCTTCAAAAGTTAATTCATTTGAATCTATTTCACTCTTAACTTTATCACAAAGTTCTTTTGAATCTACTAATATATGCTTAGCAGAAACTGTTGGTTGTTGAGTAAATTCTCCTTTATTATTGTTATAATAATTTAATGCATCCTCATCTGTAACAGTAACTTCTAATAATAATTTATTTAGTGTTAGCTGAGTTAATATATCCTTTTCTGCTTGTTTTACATTTTCCTTATATTCTTCTGTATCTTCTATATTTAACTCTTTGCCTAGCATATTGATTAATTCAAAAGAAAGCATTTGCTCTAATAATTGCTTCTTTGCCTCTACTGTTTCAAAATATGCTCTTTTATCAGCTGGGTATCTCATTATCATATTTTGTAAATCTGATTCCTTAATCTCTCTACCCGCTATGGTAGCTAAAATTTTATCTTCCATTGAAATATCTCCTTTATTTTAAATTTTAATCATTATTAATTATAACAGAGTTTATAATAAAATATATAAGTTGCAATAAATATTTATCTAATTAATCTAAATTACGATTAAGATTCGCATTATTTGTTGATAATAATTATTAATGGTATTATAATTAAATAAAGCTTAAAAGGAGGATATTATATAATGGAAATAGGAAAATTAGCGCCAGATTTTACTCTTATGGGATCTGATGGAAAGGAACATAAATTAAGTGATTATAGAGGAAAAAAAGTTATACTATACTTTTATCCTAAAGATAATACACCAGGATGCACTACAGAGGCATGTGATTTTAGGGATAATATAGATAAAATAACAGATCAAAATGCTATAGTTCTTGGAATAAGTAAAGATAACTTAAATTCACATAATAAATTTATTGAAAAATTTAATTTACCTTTCATTTTATTAAGTGATGAAGATAAGATTGTTTGCGAATTATACGATGTTATCAAAGAAAAAAATATGTATGGTAAAAAAGTTTTGGGTATAGAAAGAAGTACATTTATAATTGATGAAAAAGGTTATTTAGTGAAAGAGTTTAGAAAAGTTAAAGTTAAAGGACATATTGATGCTGTCCTAGAAGAACTTAAATAATAAAATTACAGAGCATAATAAAAAAGCACTAACTAATGTTAGTGCTTTTTATTCTGGTGGCTCGACCAGGAATCGAACCAGGGACACGAGGATTTTCAGTCCTCTGCTCTACCGACTGAGCTATCGAGCCATATAACCTGGCAACGTTCTACTCTCCCACACAGTCTCCCATGCAGTACCATCGACGCTGTAGAGCTTAACTTTCCTGTTCGGAATGGAAAGGAGTGTTTCCTCTACGCCATCATCACCAGATTTCAGAGTGTTCTCTGAAAATTGCACATGAATTAATTTTAAGCCTGTTTTTTATTGGTCAAGCCCTCGACCTATTAGTATCAGTCAGCTAAATATGTTACCACACTTACACCTCTGACCTATCAACCTTGTGTTCTTCAAGGGGTCTTACTAGCTTATGCTATGGGAAATCTCATCTTGAGGGAGGCTTCACGCTTAGATGCTTTCAGCGTTTATCCCTTCCCGACTTAGCTACCCAGCTATGCTCCTGGCGGAACAACTGGTGCACCAGAGGTCAGTCCATCCCGGTCCTCTCGTACTAAGGACAGCTCCTCTCAAATTTCCTACGCCCGCGACGGATAGGGACCGAACTGTCTCACGACGTTCTG